>NZ_JBEOPV010000024.1:0-85848 GCF_040310425.1 Pseudomonas sp. 65/3-MNA-CIBAN-0223 | reverse complement strand
TTGAACCGCCGTATACGGATCCGTACGTACGGTGGTGTGAGAGGACGGCGGATGTAAATCCGCCTCCTACTCGATTCGGGTACCACGGGACAACCTTGTCTCATTAGCCGCACTACCAGACCTCCAGGGCTTACAAGCGCTACTGCTTTTGCGGGTCGAACTGCTTGTCCCTGATAAACAGCGCCGGAATCACGCCGCAGATAAAGTAGGCAGCGCCCATGACCAGAAAACCCACACCGATCGAGCCATGAGAGGCGAGGAACCCGATAGCAGCCGGAGCAATCGCTGCACCCAGACGCCCAATATTGTAGGCCCCACCCACGGCAGATCCACGAAATTTGGCTTCGAAGCTTTCGGTCATGTACGTGGCGTTCACGCCGTAGGGAATACCGTACAAAAAGCCGAACACCACCAGCATCCAGAGTATGTTTTCCTGGCTCTGGAACAGCACGATCACCGGCAGAAACACTGCCGTTCCCAGTGCGCCAAAGGCGAATACGCTTCTACGTCCCACGCGGTCTGCAGCCATGCCAGCGAGAATTTTGCCGAGGATCATGGCGGTGTAAGTGCCCACCATGTAGCCGGTCATGGACTTGAGGTTCATGCCCAGCTCACTCTCCAGGTAGGTTGGCAGCCAGTTGTTCACTCCGTAGTAGCCGAACTGTAGGAAACCGGCAGTCAGCGCCCAGCACAAAAACATCCGGCGCGCCTGGGGATCGCTGAAAATCTGCTTGTACATGCTGTCACGTTTCACCACTGATCCCTGACGGATTCCCGCGAGTTTTTCTTTGGCTCGCTCGGCCTGGGCGTTGATCCAGGCCTGTGGTTCCGGTACGAAACGTTGCATCACCAGAGCAAGGATCACCGGGATAATCGCGATATAGAAAAGCCAGCGCCAGCCATGGACCGGCAAGATCCAGCCAGCCAGCAAGGTCGCGACAATGTAGCCCACAGACCAACCGGCCTGGAGGGTGCCAAGCACGGTGGTGCGATAACGGGTAGGGACGTACTCGGACATCAGGGTATTGCACGCCACATACAACGCGCCGATTCCTAATGAAGCCAGGAACCGGATAGTTGCGAACTGCCAGTAGGTTTGCGTCAGGCCCAGGGCGGCTGTGCCGACGGAGAACAGCAAAATACTCCAGACCACGGTTTTCACCCGGCCGAATCTGTCACACGCCCAGCCACCGTAGATTCCGCCGATCGCCATCCCGGCCAAGGTGAAACTGCCCAGGCTTCCGGCCTCTACGTTGGTGAGGCCAAACTCAGCCTTCAGACTATTGAGGCTGTAAGACAGCAACATCAAATCGGCGCCGTCGATTAACAAGCCGAGAAAACAAAAAATAAAGACCAGTACCCAAGTACTGGACTTGGCGTGCGCCGTCGCGCTTGCCTGAGCAGCAGCGTCCATAGAGTTACCTTATTGTATTTATGGGGTAGAACTGGAGCAGGAAAGGGCGTTTGCCTCAGCCTTGAGCGTCTCGAATCATGTTTCGCGCAATTACAATCTGCTGGATCTGGGTGGTGCCTTCATAAATGCGGAACAGGCGCACATCTCGGTAGAAGCGCTCTATGGCGTATTCGCTGACATAGCCGGCGCCGCCATGGATCTGCACACAGCGATCGGCAACGCGCCCGCACATTTCCGTAGAAAACATCTTGGCGCACGAGGCTTCGGTGCTCACATTGTGGCCATCGTCGCGTTTGCGGGCAGCATCCAGGACCATACAGCGGCTCGCGTAGATTTCCGCTTTGCTGTCGGCCAGCATTGCCTGGATCAGCTGGAACTCAGCGATAGGTTTACCAAATTGTTTGCGTTCCAGCGCATAGCGCAGGGCATCGTCGAGCATCCGCTCAGCCGCCCCCACACTCAAAGCCGCAATGTGCAGGCGGCCCTTGTCGAGGACTTTCATGGCGGTTTTGAAACCCACGCCTTCGAGGCCGCCGATCAATTGGCTGGTTGGCACGCGAGCGTTTTCAAAGATGACGTCACAGGTGTGGGCGCCTTTGTGGCCCATCTTGTGGTCGGGTTTGCCCAAGGACACACCGGGTGTACCGCGTTCGACGATAAACGCGCTGATACCGCCAGCACCTTTAATTTCGTTGCTTGTACGCGCCATCACGGTATAGATGCCGGCGTGTGGGGCGTTGGTGATGAAACGCTTGGTGCCATTGAGGATGTAGCTGTCGCCATCGCGCACGGCGCTGGTCTTGAGCGAGGCGGCATCAGAGCCGGCATCGGGTTCAGTCAGGCAGAAAGAGCTGAGCAACTCGCCGCTGGCAAGCTTGGGCAGGTAATGCTGTTTCTGCTCGGCGGTGCCATCCAGGAGAATACCGATGGAGCCAATGCCGTTGTTGGTGCCGATGTAGGATCGAAACGCCGGGGATGTGCGCCCTAATTCAAAGGCGATATTCACCTCTTCTTCCATCGTGACGCCCAGTCCGCCGAACTCTTCCGGCAGCGTGAGACCGAACAGCCCCATGGCCTGCATCTGTTCGACGATGTCCTGGGGGATCGAGTCGGTGTCAGCCACCTCATTTTCGCGAGGAATCAGCACCTCGCCGACAAATTGGCGAAGTGAATCCAACAGAATCTGCAGGGTTTCGGTATCACGGATCATGTGCGCTCCTAACGCTCGGGGGCGAGCGGTTCTTTTATCAGGGCGCCGTTACTCCGTTGCGTCAGCGAGCAGCGGCGCCAATGTTGTTAACCATGTTGATCAGGCGCGGCCCGATATCGTCCATCAGTCGTTCACGCGGCAGTTGAAAACTCGGTCCGCCGCAGTTGAAGGTCAGCAACCCGTACTGCGGATGCAGCAGCGGTACCGCTACGGAGTTCACGTCGCGATGCCACTCGCCGATCGACAGGCAAAAGCCATAGTCGGCGTAATCCCTGAAGGCCCGGTCCAATCCCTTGCGAATGGTTGGCCACTGCTCCGATTCACGCTGGCGGATATGGTCGAGCAAAAACTCTCGCTCGGTCTCGGGCATTGCCGCCAGGCAAGCGCGGCCTACCGAGCTCTGTGCCAGTGGCAAGTAACTGCCGGTCTGGCGGCGCATGGTCATGTTGCCCTGACCCTGAACCACATCCAGGTACACCATCTGCAGGCGATCACGGGAAGCCATGGCGACCGCCGCCTGCGCATGATTGGCCAGCTCTTCCATCAACGGATGAGCCACCGTGCGAATCGCCAGGTTCGACAGCATGGCGTAGCCAAAACCCAGCACCCCGACATCCAGCTGATACTTGCCCGAATGCACTTCACGTTTAAGGCAACCCAGACGCATCAGCGTGTTGGTCAATCGCGTAACGGTCGGTTTGGGCAGGCCGGTCAGACGTGCCAGATCCTGATTGCCCAACACGTTGTCGCGTGGGGTAAAGCACCGCATCAACTCCAGCCCGCGTGCCAGCGCCGTTACGAACTGACCGCTGTTTTCGTCATCGCTCAACGCGCTGGTGGGGTCGAGCATGCCCATCTTAAGTAACCCGATTTCGTCCGCTCCGCTTTTCGTGTCGGCGGCCTGTTGATCTGCCTTGATGCGAGCCATGGTAGAACCTCAATTTAAATAAATGCAAGAAAATAAAATGTAGTTTCGCTAGGCGAAATTATATGCGCTAGCGTTCTAAAAACCAATAGACATGTTTTATGTCGGTAAAGACCAGTAAATACTGGGCTTTACGCAGGGTTAAGCTTTTTCTGTTTACAGGACTTCGTAAGGATACCTATGATTGATGGTAAATACGGAATCCAGTTTCGCCTGTCGAAACAATAATAAGAGGTCGATATGAACTCCCACCCAGAGCACGTCGTGCATCTGCACATACAAGACAATGCAGTCGCAGTCGTGCGCATTGAGCGGCCCGAAGTCAAGAACGCCCTTAACAGCGCCGTCCGTGAGCAACTGGCCGATATCTTTCGCGCCTTGGCTGCAGATGACCGCGTGCGTTCAATCGTCCTCACGGGCGGCGAGCAGTGCTTCGTTGCCGGCGCCGACATCCGCGAGTTTGCCCAGGCCAGCCCTGTCGAGATGTATCTTCGTCACACGGAACGCTTGTGGGACGCTATCGCTCGCTGCCCCAAACCGATCATCGCTGCCGTGAATGGGTTTGCGCTGGGCGGCGGCTGCGAACTGGCGATGCACTGCGACATCATTGTTGCCGGTCAATCGGCGCGCTTCGGTCAACCCGAAGTCAAGCTTGGCCTGATGCCTGGAGCTGGCGGCACTCAACGGCTGATCCGCGCAGTCGGCAAATTCCAGGCCATGCGAATAGCGTTGACCGGATGCCTGGTGCCTGCCCCCGAAGCACTTGCGATGGGCATGGTCAGCGAAGTGGTCAGTGATGAGCTCACTCTGCCCCGATCCCTTGAACTGGCCGCGCAAATAGCCGCGTTGCCGCCTCTGGCCGTCGCACAGATCAAAGAAGTCATGCTGCTCGGTGCCGACCTGCCTCTGGAGAGCGCATTGGCCTTGGAGCGCAAGGCATTTCAGTTGCTGTTTGATTCCAGGGATCAAAAGGAAGGCGCCACTGCGTTCCTTGAAAAACGCCAAGCAACCTTTACTGGAGAATGACCCATGACACGTGAAATCAAACGGATGGCTGTCGTGGGCGTGGGTGTCATGGGCACGGGCATTGCCCAGATTGCGGCACAGGCCGGCGTTGAGGTCATGCTGTTCGATAACCGTGAAGGTGCCGCGCAGGCCGCTCGCGAAAACCTCCAACAGACCCTGGACAAGTTGGTGGCCAAAGGCAAAATTGCGGCCAGTGACGCCCACGCAACCCTTGAGCGTGTGCGTGTTGCCAGCGCATTGAGTGATCTCAGCGACGTTGACGTAGTGGTGGAAGCCATCATTGAGCGCCTCGATGCCAAGCAAGCCTTGCTCGCCGAGCTTGAGGGCGTCGTTGGCGACGACTGTATTCTTGCTACCAATACCTCTTCGCTGTCGGTCACCAGCATCGCACGCGAGTGCCGCAAGCCTGAACGTGTGGCAGGGTTTCACTTTTTCAATCCGGTGCCGCTGATGAAAGTGGTGGAGGTCATTGATGGCCTGGCCAGTGATCCTCGCGTCGGTGACAGCCTGCAGGCATTGGCCGCGCGGATGGGGCACCGAGGGATCCGCGCCAAAGACACCCCTGGCTTCATCATCAACCACGCGGGTCGCGCTTACAGCACTGAAGCCTTGCAGATACTCAAGGAAGGCGTCGCCGAGCCCGCCGAGATTGATCGCATTCTGCGCGAAGGCCTGGGTTTCCGCATGGGCCCCCTGGAGCTGTTCGACCTCACCGCGCTGGATGTCTCCCACCCAGTGATCGAGTCTATTTATAACCAGTTCTACCAGGAACCCCGTTATCGGCCCGCTGCGCTGACCCGCCAAATGCTTGAGGCTGGCTATGTAGGGCGTAAGGTGGGGCGTGGTTTTTACCGCTATGCCAACGGCCAAATGGTCGATGTTCCGCAACCCCAGCCCGTGCCTGTTGTGGAGTCTATGCCGCCTGTGTGGTTGGGTACCGAGAATGATGCTGACCGTACCAGCCTCAGCGCGCTGTTGGGGCGACTGGGCGCCCAGGTGGAGCAGGGCAGCACGCCTTCCGACGCTGCGCTTTGCCTACTGGCGCCCTATGGCGTGGACGCGACACGCGCAGCGCAGCGTTTTGGCGTAGACCCGACGCGCACGATCTGTATTGACCCGCTGCTCGATTGCACGCGCTACCGCACACTCATGCTCACACCGGCAACCGGCATCGATATGCGCCAAGCGGCTCATGCGCTGCTGTCTCGCGACGGTGTGGGCGTCAGCGTGATCAATGACAGTGTCGGCTTCGTCGCTCAGCGGGTGCTGGCGATGATCGTCAACCTGGCGGGCGATATCGTCCAACAACGCATAGCCAGCGTCGAAGACCTTAATGAAGGCGTGCGTCGTGGGTTGGGTTACCCGCAGGGCCCGCTGGCCTGGGGCGACAGTGTCGGCGCGCAGCGCTTGCTGACCATCCTCGAACGCATGACCGAACTGACCGGGGACCCGCGTTATCGGCCTGGCCCCTGGCTGCGCCGTCGTGCGGCCCTGGGCTTATCGCTGTGCCATCCAGAACCGACACTGACCTGATCTATCAACGCTTAGGAAACTGCCATGCTTGATGCTTATATTTTTGCGGGGTTACGTACGCCTTTCGGTCGCCATGCGGGCGCCCTCGCGCCAGTACGGCCTGACGACCTTGCGGCCCACGTGATTCGGGAACTGCTCGCGCGCAACGCCATCCCTGGCGAAGCTATCGAGGACGTCATTCTCGGCAATACCAATCAGGCCGGTGAGGACAGTCGCAATATTGCGCGTCACGCGGCACTGCTTGCCGGGATGCCCGTTACTGTGCCTGGGCAGACGGTCAACCGATTGTGCGCCAGCGGGCTGGCAGCCGTGATTGATGCCGCGCGCGCAGTCACTTGCCAGGAAGGTGAATTGTATGTGGCCGGTGGGGTGGAGAGCATGTCGCGCGCACCCTTCGTCATGGCCAAAGCCGAGGCTGCCTACAGTCGGGATTTTACGGTGTACGACAGCACCATCGGCGCGCGTTTTCCAAACCCCAAAATCTTGGCGGAGTTTGGTAATGACACCATGCCGCAGACTGGCGACAACGTGGCGCAGGAATACGGCATCGACCGTGAACAGGCCGACGTTTTTGCGGCCCGCTCGCAAGCCAATTACGAAGCCGCGCGGGAAAGCGGTTTCTTTGACGATGAAATTCTGGCCGTCAGCGTGCCCACTGGCCGTAAAACACCGCCCAACCTTGTGGAACACGACGAACACCCGCGCCCGCAATCTGACCTCGCGGCGTTGAGCCGGCTGCGACCTCTGCACGAGGGCGGGGTGGTCACCGCCGGCAATGCATCCGGTGTCAACGACGGCGCTGCCGCGCTATTGATCGGCTCGCGTGCGGCAGGCGAACACCATGGTCTGGTGCCCATGGTGCGCATCCTGTCGAGCGCAGTTGCAGGTATCGCACCTCGCATCATGGGTGTGGGGCCTGTGGAGGCAATCAATAGAGCGCTGGCGCGGGCAGGCCTGACGTTGGCGGACATGGACATCATCGAAATCAACGAAGCATTTGCCAGCCAGGTTTTGGGTTGCCTCAAAGGGCTCGGCGTGGCGTTCGACGACCCTCGCGTCAACCCCAATGGCGGCGCGATTGCGGTGGGCCACCCCTTGGGCGCCTCCGGTGCGCGTCTGGCCCTCACTGCGGCGCGCACGTTGCAACGCAGCGGTAAGCGCTATGCCGTGGTGAGTCTGTGTATCGGTGTCGGCCAAGGGCTGGCGATGGTGATCGAGCGTGTGTAACCGCTCAAGCAAAGGTGAAATGACATGGGTGCTTTGACTGGATACCGCGTACTCGACTTGAGCCGTGTGCTTGCCGGCCCCTGGTGCGGGCAGACACTGGCCGATCTGGGCGCAGAAGTGATCAAGGTCGAACGGCCGGGCGTGGGCGACGATACCCGTGGTTGGGGCCCGCCCTGGATGAAAGGCCAGAGCGAAGGGTTGACCTCTGAAGCGTCGTATTACCAATCGACCAATCGCGGCAAGTTATCGGTAGCGCTGAACCTGGCTAGCCCGCAAGGGCAGGAGTTGGTGCGTGCACTGGCGACCGACTGTGATGTGCTGATCGAAAACTACAAGGCTGGCTCGCTGGCCAAGTACGGATTGGATTACGCCTCGTTGTCGCAGTTGAACCCTCGGCTGGTGTACTGCTCCGTCACAGGATTCGGGCAGACCGGCCCGCGTGCGGCCGAACCTGGTTACGACTTCATCGTGCAGGGCATCGGCGGGCTGATGAGCATTACCGGCGAGCGCGATGATTTACCCGGTGGCGGTCCGCAGAAGGTTGGCGTGGCTTTTTCCGACCTGATGACCGGCCTCTATTCCACGGTTGCCATCCAGGCGGCGCTGCTCAGCCGGGAAAAAACCGGTGCAGGGCAGCACATCGATATGGCGCTGCTGGACGTGCAGGTCGCAACTTTGTGCAATCAGAGCCAGAACTACCTGGCCTCGGGCAAACCGCCGGGGCGTTATGGCAATGCTCACGCCAATATCGTGCCGTATCAGGTGTTCCGTGCCAGCGACCAGGACTTCATCATTGCCTGCGGCAACGACTCGCAGTTTGTCGCGCTGTGCGACGCCATTGGCCTGGGCCACCTGCCGGCAGACCCTCGATTTACCCGTAACGCCGACCGTGTGGCCAATCGCGAAGCGATCATCGAGATCTTGTCACGGCACTTCCTGGACGGTCGGGCACAGGAGTGGATTGACCGAGTCCATCCGCGTGGTGTGCCCATCGGTGCGATCAACAGCATTGCCCAGGCCCTGGATGAACCTCAGGTCAAGGCGCGCAACATGCTGGTGACCATTCCACACCCGCTCAAGGCAGACTTCGTGACGGTCGGCAGCCCGATCAAGATGTCGGGCACACCCGTGGAATACCTGCGTCCGGCGCCGATGCTGGGCGAGCATACGGATGAAGTGCTCAAGCGTCAGCTGGGGCTGGACGACGAGCGTCTGGCGCAGTTGAAGGCCAGCGGTGTGATCGAGCAACTGGGCGAGCGCTGATCTTTTTTCCCGGTATGCCGGTGGCGTATCGGGTTCACTATGTTGCTATGGAGTTATCCATGAAAGTTCTGGTAGCCATCAAGCGGGTGGTCGACTACAACGTGAAAGTTCGCGTCAAGGCGGACAATTCCGGCGTCGACCTCGCCAACGTCAAGATGTCGATGAATCCATTCTGCGAAATCGCAGTGGAAGAAGCCGTACGCCTGAAAGAGCTCTCTATAAAAGAAGGGCGCGTGGCGACTGAAATCGTCGTGGTTTCCATCGGCCCAACCACTGCTCAAGAGCAGCTGCGTACTGCGCTGGCGCTGGGTTCCGACCGCGCCATCCTGGTGGAGTCCGCTGAAGATCTGACGTCCCTGGCCGTTGCCAAGCTGTTGAAAGCGATTGTGGACAAGGAACAGCCTGAACTGGTGATCCTCGGCAAACAAGCGATCGACAGCGACAATAACCAGACTGGCCAGATGCTCGCGGCATTGAGCGGTTATGGGCAGGGCACGTTTGCGTCGAAAGTGGAAATCAGCGGCGACAGCGTTGCCGTGACCCGCGAAATCGACGGCGGCGCGCAGACGGTTTCCCTGAAACTGCCGGCCATCGTCACCACCGACCTGCGTTTGAACGAGCCGCGTTATGCGTCCCTGCCAAACATCATGAAAGCCAAGAAGAAGCCTCTCGAAGTGCTGACTCCGGATGCTTTGGGCGTTTCCACCGCCTCCACCAACAAAACCGTGAAAGTCGAAGCGCCTGCTGCACGCAGCGCGGGTATCAAGGTCAAGTCGGTGGCTGAACTGGTCGAGAAACTGAAAAACGAAGCGAAGGTAATCTGATTATGACTATCTTGGTAATCGCTGAACACGACAACAAGGTAGTGGCCCCGGCCACCCTGAATACCGTAGCTGCCGCTGCCAAAATCGGTGGCGACATCCACGTTCTGGTTGCCGGCCTTGGCGCTGGCGCCGTGGCTGAAGCCGCTGCGAAAATCGCTGGCGTGGCTAAAGTGCTGGTGGCCGACAACGCCGCCTATGCGCATCAGTTGCCGGAAAATGTTGCGCCTCTGATTGCTGCTCTTGTTCAAGAAGCAGGTGGCAGGAGCTACAGCCACATCCTGGCTGCCGCCACTTCCAACGGCAAAAACATCCTGCCACGTGTTGCTGCTGCGCTGGACGTTGACCAGATCTCCGAGATCATCTCGGTAGAAAGCGCTGACACTTTCAAGCGCCCGATCTACGCCGGTAACGCCATTGCCACCGTTCAGTCGAACGCGTCGGTGAAAGTGATCACTGTTCGTGCGACCGGCTTCGACCCAGCAGCTACGACCGGTGGTTCGGCTGCCGTTGAAGCCGTTGCTGCTGCTCACGATGCTGGACTTTCCAGCTTCGTTGGCGAAGAGCTGGCCAAATCGGATCGTCCGGAATTGACCGCTGCCAAGATCGTCGTTTCCGGCGGCCGTGGCATGCAGAACGGCGACAACTTCAAACACCTGTACGCCCTGGCCGACAAGCTGGGCGCTGCCGTGGGTGCTTCCCGCGCCGCGGTCGACGCAGGTTTTGTCCCTAACGACATGCAGGTCGGTCAGACCGGCAAGATCGTTGCGCCACAGCTGTACATCGCCGTCGGTATCTCCGGCGCGATCCAGCACCTGGCCGGCATGAAAGACTCCAAGGTGATCGTCGCGATCAACAAGGACGAAGAAGCGCCGATCTTCCAGGTGGCCGATTACGGCCTGGTGGCGGACTTGTTCGAAGCCATCCCTGAGCTGCAGCAGGCTCTGTAAGCACCGCACGCCAGGCGAGCGAAAAGCTCGCCTGGCACAGACTCAATCGTACGAGCCCTTGCCGGGCATTTTGATGCCATGCGCGTTCACTTTGCGGTACAGCGTTGCACGGGAGACCCCCAGTTCGCGCGCGGCCAACAGGGGTTTCCAGCGGTTGCGCACAAGCGTGTCGATCAACGCCTGGCGTTCCGGGCTGCCGCTGGCCGTATCCTGGCCTTTTACCGGCGCACTCGCGCCGAGCGTCGCTGGCAGATCATCCGCGCCGATCACCTGGCTTTTACACACAGCACAGGCGTATCGCAGCACGTGATGCAGTTGGCGCATGTTGCCCGGCCAGCTGTAATTCAAGAGCATTTCCAGCGCAGACTCGCTCAGTTCAACACGCTCGCCCGAGCGCTCGCACTCATCGTCCAGGAGTCTGTTGATCAACGCCAGTTTGTCTTTGCGTTCGCGTAGCGGCGGAATATCGAAGCGTGCGCCGCTCAGGCGGAAAAACAGGTCTTCACGAAAGCTGCCAGCTTCAACCAGCGTGGCGATATCGCGGTGGCTGGCACACACCACCTGAATATCGATGGCCTGGGTGCGTGCACCACCCAGGGGGGCCACTTCACCTTCGCTGAGTACTCGTAACAGGCGGGTTTGCAGGGCCAGGGGCATGTCGCCGATTTCATCGAGAAACAACGTGCCGCCGTCAGCCTGCTGCAACAGACCTCGCATGCCTTTGGTCGAAGCGCCGGTAAAGGCGCCAGCGGCATAACCGAACAACTCACTCTCTATCAGGCTCTCGGGAATCGCTGCACAGTTCACTGCGACAAAGGGCTTGTCTCGACGTTTGCTGGCGGCATGCAGTTGCAGGGCAAAAAACTCTTTGCCCGCACCGGTCTCACCATGGATCAGCACGGGCAAACCGCGATCCTTGACACGTACCGCCAGCTCCAGCGCCTGCGCAACCTTGGGGTCCAGCGCTGATGCCGGGTTGCCGGCCAGTGGGAGACTGACGGGGCGGCGGGGCGCCTTGAGGCGTACGTGCAACCCCATCGACGGCAGAAAGTGGATGTTGTCGTCCCCAGCGGCGGGCAGCTTTGCTGAGGCAAAGGCTTCGTCGATATGTGCGGGGATTCGGCCACAACGCTGTAGCAGCAGGCGCCGCGCAGCGGGGTTGAGCGCCTCTATGCGGCCATCCCGGTCCCAGGCGAACAGGCATTGCGGTTGGCTGTCGACATAACCGGGCATAGGGTGTGCCCTTAGTACCCATAGGTCTTGGGTGCTGTACATGAAGTACGCGTTTTCGAGTTCGGTAGCACTTTGAATGACCATTTGCCGAATCAAATGCTGACTGCGCCGGTCATCGGGAGCACGCACTGAAGAAACGTCCAATACCGCCAGGATCTCGCCGCCAGGTGAAAATATCGGCGCCGCAGAGCAGGTATTGCCGATAAACGCTGCACGGAAATGATCGAGTTTGTGCACGGTGACCGGCAGCTTGTCGATTAACACCGCGCTGACCGCTGTCGTGCCTTCTTCCTTCTCCGACCAGCACGTGCCGACGTCCATGCCGGAGCGCCGGTACTCGCCGCGCAAGGCTGAGTCGATCCGGTAGTCGACGGTACATCCCAGCGTATCGGTGAGCATCACGCAGTAATCGGCGTCGCGTACGCGGCTGTGAAGCCGTGACATTTCATCACCTGCCAGATGCAGGAAGTCGTCGACACGCTGGCGGTGCTCATTGATCTGGTGAGCCTCCAGCACCCTTGGCCCCTGCAGGGACCCAGGGTCGAGCTTGTAATGCTGCACCGAGCGACGCCAGGAATCGAGGATGGCGTTGGGCACCGGCAGGGTCGGGGCATTCTGGGCAGTGCGCAGTACGCGACTCACGTGTTCCACATGAGTCTTCGAAAAACCAGAGGACATGGTACCTCCGAAGGTTGGATCTTATTTTTCTGTTGATGGCCATTAAAGGCGGCTTGGCCAATCCCTTCAAGCTGAATCAGTCGGCCGGTGCCGGTGAGACATAACCGCTCAGTATTCGCAGCGCCTCGCGGGAGACACGAGCGGTTATGTCTTGCGGCGGCCGGTCGGGCAGCGCCGATCCATCATGCGTCTAGCGCTCTATTCCGGGCTTTATGGCCCGACAGCAAGAGGTTGGCACCCGACTTGCTCTGTCAGTCTCAGCAGGCCGCGTCGAACGGTCGCATCTCAACAACAATAACGACAGAGGCAATACATGAGCGAATTCAACGCTGTGAATTTCTCCCTGAACGGCAAGGTTGCCCTGGTGACCGGCGCTGGCCGTGGCATTGGCCAGGGTATTGCGCTGAGCCTGGCCCGGGCCGGTGCAGAACTGGTGCTGGCCGATTACGACCTGGGCATCGCGCAAGAGGCTGCCGCCTTGGTCCAGGCCCTGGGTCGTCGGGCTGTGGCCCTGCAAGTTGATGTCAGCAAACCCGAGAGTGTCGTCAGTTTGATTGAGCAGGTCAGGGCGCAATTTGGTCGCCTGGATGTGGCGGTCAACAACGCGGGCGTGGTCAGCCTCGGTCGGGTCGATGAACTGGCCGTCAGCGAGTGGGACCGCATCATGAATATCAACGCCCGTGGCGTATTCCTCTGCTGCCAAGCCGAACTCAAGCTGATGCGTGAGCATAACTTCGGCCGCATCATCAACCTTGCCTCAATTGCCGGCAAAGTCGGTTTCCCGGACCTCTCTCACTACAGCGCCTCCAAATTCGCCGTGATTGGTTTTACCAATGCCTTCGCCAAGGAAGTTGCCCGCGAAGGCATCACGGTTAACGCCCTCTGCCCCGGTGTGGTGGGCACCGGAATGTGGCGCGGTGATGAGGGGCTTTCTGCGCGTTGGGCGCAACCCGGCGAAACCGAAGTGCAATCCTGGGAGCGGCATCAGTCCAGCCTGCTCCCTCAGGGGGAAGCGCAAACCGTGGAAGACATGGGCCAATTGGCGGTTTACCTGGCGTGCGCTCCCCACGTTACCGGGCAGGCGATCGCTGTTGATGGCGGCTTCTCGCTCTAACTGATCCCCGCTCACTTAGCAGGTTTATGTCCGCTGAATCCTTATTCAGGGGAGCGGATACGGCTTGCCTGCAGCTTTGTTGTTGAGTGAAGCCTGCAGGCGCACTGATCGAAACAGGAGAACATAATGACAACTGCAGTTCTGGCCAAACGTTCCGTTGGCACCGACGTTATCAACTACGACGCCATCGTGATCGGTGCAGGTTTCGGCGGCATCTACATGCTCAAGAAATTGCGTGATGAATTAGGCTTGAAGGTGCGCGCCTTCGACAAGGCCGGTGGTATCGGCGGTACCTGGTTCTGGAACCGCTACCCCGGCGCCTTATCCGACAGTGAATCGTTTGTCTATTGCTTCTCCTGGGACCGTGAGCTGTGCCAGGCGTGGGACATCACCACGCGCTACCTGACCCAGCCGCAGATACTGTCCTACCTGAACCACGCCGTGGATCGCCACGATCTGCGGCGCGATATCCAGCTTGAGACAGGCATCACTGCCGCCGTGTTCGACGAGCAGAGCAGCCGCTGGCTGGTCACGGCCGATGACGGTCGTCAATACAGCGCCAAATACCTGGTGACGGCGCTAGGCCTGTTGTCCGCAACGAATGTGCCCAAGATCAAAGGCCTAGATCAGTTCAAGGGGAGCATGTATCACACCGCCAACTGGCCGGCCGATGCCGTACTGGAAGGCAAGCGCGTAGGTGTGATCGGTACGGGTTCGACAGGTTGCCAGGTCATCACCGCGATCGCACCGACCGTTGGCTACCTGACCGTTTTCCAACGCTCTGCCCAGTACACCGTGCCGGTGGGCAACGGTCCGGTCAGTCGCGAATACGTCGACGATATCAAACGTAACTACGACGCCATCTGGCAGGAGGTGCGGTCCTCGCGCCTGGCATTCGGCTTCCCCGAAAGCGACATTCCGACCATGAGTGTGGACGCAGCTGAACGCAAAGCCATCTTCCAGCGCGCCTGGGATGGCGGTGGCGGCTTCCGCTATATGTTCCAAACCTTCAACGATATCGCCACCAGTGAAGAGGCCAATATCGAGGCGCAAAATTTCGTTCGCGAGAAAATCGCCGAGATCGTCAAGGATCCGGAAATCGCCCGCAAGTTGATGCCCCGCGATCTCTACGCCAAGCGCCCGCTGTGCGACAGCGGTTACTACGCGACCTTCAATCGTCCCAATGTGTCTCTGGTTGACGTCAAGGCCAACCCGATCGAAGAAATTACCGCCAAGGGCATTCGGACGGCCGATGGCATAGAGCACGAGCTTGATGTGCTGGTGTTTGCCACCGGTTTTGACGCCGTGGACGGTAACTACAAACGCATCGATATTCGCGGCCGCGATAACGTCTTGATGAAGGATCACTGGGCGGACGGACCGTCCAGCTACTTGTCGGTGGCCACCGCCAAATTCCCGAATATGTTCATGATCCTGGGGCCTAACGGTCCGTTTACCAACCTTCCACCGACGATTGAAACCGAAGTGGAGTGGGTCTCCGATCTGATTGGTTTCATGGAGCAGAACGAGTTGGCCTGTGTGGAACCGTCTGCGCAAAGCGAGCAGGAATGGGGCAAGACCTGCCAGGACATTGCCGATCAGACGCTGTTTGCCAAGACTGACTCATGGATCTTCGGCGCCAATATCCCCGGTAAAAGCAACAAGGTGTATTTCTACATGGGGGGGTTGGGCGCGTTCAGCGAGCAATTGGCAGCGGTCAAGAACGATGACTACCGGGGCTTCAAGTTCAAGGCCGTGAGTGTCGAAGGGGCGCCCAAACGTCGCGTAACGGAGAACCTGCAATGAGCTTGAACAACCCCGAACTCTTGCGTCATCGAGCCTTTATCGACGGTGAATGGCTGGCTGCAGACAACGAAGCCACGATCACGGTGAACAACCCGTCGACGGGCGCCACCATTGGCCAAGTACCGCGCATGGGCAAGGCTGAAACCCGCCGCGCCATCGAAGCGGCCGAGCGCGCTCTGCCGGCGTGGCGTGAGCTTTCTGCCAAGGCCCGCGCCAATGCGTTGCGGCGTTGGTACGACTTGATTATCGAAAACCAGCGCGACCTGGCTCACATCATGACCTTGGAACAGGGCAAGCCGCTGCCTGAGGCGCTGGGTGAAATCGTCTTCGGTGCCTCCTATATCGAGTGGTATGCGGAGGAGGCGAAGCGGGTCTACGGCGATATTATTCCGGGCGCAACGGACAAACGCTTGCTGGTCATCAAACAGCCCGTGGGCGTGTGCGCCGCCATCACGCCGTGGAATTTCCCCAGCGCAATGATCACCCGCAAAGCCGGTCCGGCGCTGGCCGCTGGTTGCACAATGGTCATCAAGCCGGCCTCCCAGACGCCGTTCTCGGCATTGGCGCTGGTTTACCTCGCCGAACAGGCGGGCATTCCCAAGGGGGTGCTGTCGGTGGTGACGGGCGCAGCGGCAGAGATTGCCGAGGAGCTGACCAGCAACCCGGTGGTGCGCAAGATTTCCTTCACGGGGTCCACTGAGATCGGTCGCCAGATCATGGAAAAATGTGCCCACGACATCAAGAAAGTCTCTCTGGAACTGGGCGGCAACGCGCCCTTTATTGTGTTCGACGATGCCGATCTGGACGCTGCCGTTGAAGGCGCACTCGCGTCGAAGTTTCGCAATGCAGGGCAGACCTGCGTCTGCGCGAATCGACTGTATGTGCAAGACAAGGTGTATGACGCCTTTGTCGACAAACTTGCCTCAGCCGTGGCTGCTCTGAAGATTGGCGATGGTTTTACCGAGGGCGTCACGCTTGGGCCGCTGATTGATGGCAAGGCCGTCGCCAAGGTGCGCGAGCATATCGAGGATGCTTTGGCTAAAGGGGCCAAGGTTGTCCAGGGCGGTGGTGCGCACCCCCAGGGCGCCAATTTCTTTGAGCCCACGATCTTGGTGGATGTGCCGGGCACCGCTCGTGTCGCCAAGGAAGAAACTTTCGGTCCGCTTGCACCGGTCTTTCGCTTCTTCGATGACGCCGAAGTTATCGCTAAAGCCAACGACACCGAGTTCGGCCTGGCGGCGTATTTCTACACCGCGAACCTCAGCCGGGTGTTTCGTTTGGGCGAGGCGCTGGAGTACGGCATCGTTGGCGTCAACACCGGGATTATCAGTTCCGAAGCCGCACCGTTTGGTGGGGTCAAGGCGTCGGGTGTCGGCCGGGAAGGCTCCAAATACGGGCTGGAGGATTACCTGGAGATCAAATACCTGTGCCTGGCCGGCATTTGATCTGTATCGACCCATTTTCAGCTGATTGCTTTCTTGAGTGACCGCAAGGGCGCTGCCCTGCGGTCCGGTCAACGCTGTGTCGTAAACATAAAAACAATAGGGTAAATCGACATGAACATCGCTTGGAAATTGCCGCTGGGGCTCGGGCTCCTGTCATGCATCGCTGTGCCTGCCTCTGCCGACGACGCTTACTCGAAATGGGGGACCGGAGATTGGGGAGGGGTACGCAGTGAGCTGCTGGAGCAGGGCGTTGACGTGATCGTCGGTTATGTCGGCGAAGCCGCCACCAATGTGCACGGGGGCTACAACCATGACCGCACGGCGCGCTACACCGCGCAATGGGCACTGGGCACGCACCTGGATCTGCAAAAATTACTGGGCTGGAATGAGGCCGAGTTCCAACTGCTGGTGACGGAGCGCAATGGCAACAACCTCTCCAACGATCGCGTTTCTGACCCCCGCGCACCGCAACTCAGCTCGGTGCAGGAGGTGTGGGGCAGGGGACAAACCTGGCGCCTGACCCAGATGTGGTACCGCCAGAAATTTTTCAACAGCGCCTTGGACCTCAAATTCGGCCGCGTGGGCGTCAACGAGGACTTCGCCAGCTTCCCATGCGACTTTCAAAGTCTGTCGTTTTGCAGTGCCCCCATCGGCAACGTCGCCGGCGATATCTGGTACAGCGGGCCGGTGAGCCAGTGGGGCGGGCGTGTGCGCTATAACCTCGATGAACACTGGGCGGTGCAGGTCGGGGTGTATGAGCAGAATCCGTCGTATCTGGAGACAGGCAACGGTTTCAAGCTCAGCGGCAGTGGTACCAAAGGCGCGTTGGTACCGGTGGAGATTATCTGGAAGCCAACCCTCGGCGAAGAAGCCTTACCCGGTGAATACCGCCTGGGTTACTACCACAGCAGTGCCAGCGCCAACGACCTGTACGACGACGTCAACGGTAACCCGCAGGTGTTGACCGGGCAGGCGCCAAAGTTGCACAGCAGCAAACACGGCGCATGGATCATTGGCCAACAGCAGCTCACTGCCCATAACGGCGATGCCTCACGCGGTCTGAGCGTATTTGCCAGCTTGACCGTGCACGACAAGGCCACCAGTGGCATCGAAAGCTTCCAGAATATCGGCGCGGTCTACAAAGGCCCGTTTGATGCGCGGCCCAAAGATGACCTCGGCGTGGGCATCGCCCGCCTCAAGGTCAATGACGACGTCACTAAGCGCCAGCGCCTGATCAATGACAGCACCGGCATCGGTGACTACAACGACCCGCAGTACGTTCCCGTGCAGCACAGCGAATACAACATCGAACTCAATTACGGCGTGCACGTCACCGATTGGCTGACCGTGCGCCCGAACGTGCAGTACGTGCGCAATCCAGGTGGCGTTTACGAGGTGGACAATGCCTGGGTCGCCGGTGTGAAGCTGCAGGCGAGTTTCTGAGCCTGGGCAGATGTGTGAGCAGTCTTTAACCCCCCATCACGAATAAGAAGGAACACCAGCATGAGTAAGTCCTTGGGAAAAGTTGCTTTTGTAACCGGTGCCGGTCAAGGGATCGGAGAAGCCATTGCCGTGCGCTTGGCGGCGGATGGTTTCGCCGTAGCCTGCGCCGATATGAATCTTGAAACGGCCGATCAAGTGGCTGAAAACATCAGGAAAACGGGCGGCAAAGCCCTGGCGATAAAGGTCGATGTGGCCGATCGGGAGGATGTTTTCAAGGCCGTGCAGGCAGCGGTGGATGGCTTGGGTGACCTGCATGTGCTCATCAATAACGCAGGCATTGCGCCCATTGCTGCCATCGAGGCGATTACGCCAGAGATCTATCGGCGAACGTTCGACATCAACGTGGGCGGTGTGCTCTGGGGCATACAGGCGGCAGTCAACGCGTTCAAGGCGTTGGGTCATGGCGGCAAAATCATCAGTGCTTCGTCGCAGGCGGGCCATATCGGCAATCCGAACCTGGCGGTGTACGGCGGAACCAAATTTGCCGTGCGTGGCATCACCCAGACAGCGGCGCGGGAATTGGCGCACCTGGGTATCACCGTGAATGCCTACTGCCCTGGCATCGTCAATACACCGATGATGCGCAAGGTTGCCCAGGATGTGGCTGATAACGCCAGTCAAAGCATTGAGTGGGGGATGGAACAGTTTGCCCAGCACATCACCTTGAAGCGGCTTTCCCAGCCCGAAGACGTGGCAGCCTGCGTGTCGTTCCTGTCGGGCCCTGACTCCGACTACATGACCGGTCAGGCCGTGATCATTGATGGCGGAATGGTATTTAACTGATTCGTCATCAGCGCAGAAGATCGCTCAAGCGTGCACACGTTGAGCGTTCTGCCCAGGCGACATGAGGGAATGAGATGACTATTACCAAAGGCATTGCATCGCCGGCCAAATTTCTGGTCCAGGCCGATGCGCTGGTGGGTTTAGCGATACATGGCAAAGCGTTCGGGGCCAATGGCTATTTGATCTGCGATCAATTTATCGTCGGCCGGGTTCATGAGAAAGCGATGCCGGGGTTCAAGAACGAACAACGCGCGGAGTTGGCCGTGTTTGGCGGGCAGTGTTCCGACAGCGAAATCAACAGGCACGTGGAAGCGGCACGTGAGGGTGATGACGTGGTTCTAGCCGACACGCGCATTCTGGCCGAATCGAGGAAGTGGTAGACATTGCGATAACCGTCGGTTTGCCACTGACGCTCGAAGACTTGGGTCTCAAACACTTCAAGGAAGCGGAGTGGAGAAAAGTGGCGGAGTTGGCCTGCGATAAAAAAGACACGATGCACAACATGCCGTTCACGGTGACGCCGGACCTGGTGTATGACGCGATCGTGGCGACGGACGCACTGATGCAGGCGTTCAAGCGACAAAAGGCTGTGCACTAGCGATTTGATTGAGTACCCGTTTTGAGGCGTCCATAGCGCTGAAACGGTTTGGCGCCGTCAATCGTTCAACCGGATTGCCGGCGCCTTTTTTGATCACGAAACTCAGACCGGCTCAAGCCATTACATCGGCAAGGGATTCGGCGATCAGTTGATAGGAGCGGCAACGCGCCTTGGCGTCATAAATGCGCGCATCAATGATCACTTCATCGACTTGGGTCGTTGTAATGAACTGGCGTAGCCAACTGCTGACGTCGTCCTGGTCACCTGTTGCGGTGCATAGCATCGCCTGATTGAGCGTGTGCCGATCACTATTTGTAAGCTTATCCATGAAGCCCTCCGAGGGACGGGGCAGCGGGCCTGCTTTACCTGTGTACAGGTTGCACACCCACTGCCGGTGAGAGCTGGCGATGTAATCGGCTTCGGCCCGCGACGGGGCTGCAAAAACATTGACGCCTGCGATCACATAGGGCTGCTCGAGCGTCGCCGATGGGCGAAACGACGTACGGTAGTGCGTGATCGCATCCATCAAAAAGCGCGGTGCGAAGTGTGACGCGAAGGCATAGGGCAGCCCGAGCTTGGCGGCAAGGTCTGCGCTGGCCATGCTTGAGCCCAGGAGCCAAAGTGGCACGTCGTGGGCTCCGGGAATCGCCCGCACCGGCTGATGCCCGTTGTCTGCCAGGTAATCCTGCAAGTGTTGAATATCCTGAGTGAAGTCACGCTCAGAAGCGTCACCACGCAAGGCGCGGATGGCTGCCCCTGCAGAACCTGGTGCTCGACCGATACCCAGGTCGATGCGGCCAGGGAACAAGGTGGCCAATGTTCCGAACTGCTCGGCCACCATCAACGGGGAGTGGTTGGGTAGCATGATGCCGCCGGAGCCCACCCGCAGGGTGCGTGTGGCCGCTGCCAGATGCTGGATGAGCAGGGTGGTGGCCGAAGAGGCGATGCCCGGCAGGTCATGATGCTCGGCAACCCAGTAACGTTTGTAACCATGGGCTTCCACTTGTCGCGCCAGTGCGACCGCGTCATCCAGGGTGTCAGTGAAGGTTTTACCTTCGCCTATCATCATCAGGTCAAGCACAGAGAGGGCAGTCATTGCAGACTCCTTTTTCATATCAGGTGGAGAGGGCGTTACAGCGATGAAAAGTCCGACCAATGCGGATGACGTTCCAGGCGACTATCAATGTCCCTAAGGGTTACCAGGCAGCGTTGCAGCTTCAGGTAAATATCGCCTCCGTAGTCCCAGCCGAGCACGCCAATGCTGCCTGTGTATCCCACGCTGTTCAGCGCTGCGACCACGGCGAAGTTGTCCAGCTCTCCACGGTCAACCGGCTCCATGGTGGCCACGCCGCCCCAGCCCAGTTCGCTGAGCGCGCTCCCTGAAAGTACGACTTGCATCAACCAGGGTTGCATGGCTTCAAGACGCTGCTGAAGTCCGCCTTCCTGGCTGGCGTACCAGTGATAACCATTGAACGATGCACCCAGGCGCGGATGAGCGAAGTATTCACAGATCTGAACCACCTGAGCCGTGGTCTGGGTGACGTGATGAAGATGGGGGTACAGCGCGATTCTCAAGCCTCGACGTTCTGCAATAGGCAGCACCGACTCGATGAACCGCATAATGGCCGGGCTGCCGTTGACCGAGGTCTGGACCGCCAGTTCGATGAGTTCCACCCCTTCGACGCTTTCGATGATTCGCCTTATGAGGTGATCATTGCGACCTTCGTGCAGCACCAGGTAGAGGCCTTCGACGCGCAGGCCATACAGTTCACCCACGCGCGGCAGCAGGCGCAGGTCGGTCAGCGGCGTGCCGCCCCAGGCCGAAACGGTGAGGCCGTCATAACCGAGTTCGGCGAGCATTTCGCACTGCGACTGGAAGGCGTAAACGCCCATTGAAGAGTAAAAAAATGAATCGAGTGCATGGACGCGATGGGCCACGGTCTGTCTCCTCGCCTAGCGTGGCGTTTCGGTCAACAAGGCCCATTCAGGGTGTGCGGCCAGGCGTTGCTCCATGGAGCGAAATGCCGCGGCTGAGCGGCGCAGGTTGCCGTAGACGTCGCCACCCATGCTTTGCCACCCCAGCACGCCAACACGCCCGGTAAAACCGCGGCGCTCAAGGGCGCCCAGCAGAACGAAATTATCCATCTCGCCTTCATCAAGCGGTTCGATGGTCGCCAGACCACCCCAACCCAATGGAGAGCGACGTGTGCCGGCAATATTCACGTGTTGGAGCCAAGGCCATATCGCATCAAGGCGTTCTTCCAACGCTTGTTCTTCAGTGGCGTACCAGTGATAACCGTTGAACACGATATTGAGCAGGGGATGGTTGAACTCCCGGCACAGTGCGACGGCTTCCGAGGTCGTTTGCATACCGTAGCGTGCGTGGGGATAAAGGTTGATGTTCAGGCCTCTGCGCTCACAAATAGGCAACAGGCGCTCAAGCATGCGGCGGTCAAAATTCGTGACTTCATCACCTGAATGCAGCGCCAGTTCAATCGTGGTGCAACCTTCAATGCTCTCGAAAACCTGGGTCACGAATGATTCCAGGCCCTTGCGGTAGATCAAGTAGACCGCGCCTACGTCCAGGCCCCAGGTCGGTTTGACGCGAGGAATCGACTTCAGGTCTTGGCTCCACGCAGACATCGTCAAGCCTTGATAGCCATGCTCGGCGAGCATTTCGCACTGTGCGGCCAGAGGATAGGTGCCCATGGCGGTCTGGAAGATAAAATCCATGTGGTGAAGGGGGTGTTTCATCGGGCGGCCTGCGTAGGTTGAGGGGCAACGGGGAGGGCGATGCTTGGAAAATGCGGAAGGAGGTATTCAGCCAGTTCGTCGATGACTTCAGCGGCAGGGCGGCGCTGTGGTTTGAAGTGCAGGGCGACATGACCCACGCCCTGATCCTGCTGGCGTTTCCAA
Source organism: Pseudomonas sp. 65/3-MNA-CIBAN-0223 (assembly GCF_040310425.1). Taxonomy (NCBI): domain Bacteria; kingdom Pseudomonadati; phylum Pseudomonadota; class Gammaproteobacteria; order Pseudomonadales; family Pseudomonadaceae; genus Pseudomonas; species Pseudomonas sp. 65/3-MNA-CIBAN-0223. The sequence continues at coordinate 63,403 of NZ_JBEOPV010000024.1, read as the reverse complement.
TGCTCTATCAGGGTATTACGCCCGGCGCGCAGCACGCGTCCCGCCTCAACGGGATGGTTCGGATCGCGATCCAGATCAAACAACGTGCCGTAGCCATAGGGTTTGTGCACCTCGTTGCCGCAGACGGCACGCCAGCGCTCGATCACCTGGGGAATCAACGCCGGGTTGGACGTGTAGGAAAGAATCCCGTCAGTGTGTTCACCGATCCATTCCAGCGACTGGCCCGCGTGGCCGACGATAAGGGTGGGCAAGCGCGCCCCGACGGGTTTGGGGATCAAGTCAATTTCACCGTTCAACTGGCCATAGAAACGCGACGTATGCGTGGCCCAATGGCTTTGCGTGGTCGCGCAGATGATGCCCAGTGCGTCCCGGAAGCGTTCGGCGCGGTTGTCAAAATTCAGTCCGAACGCCGGGTATTCGATCGGCCGGTCGCCGGTGGCCAGCCCCAGGATGAACCGCCCGCCCAGCAGTTGGTCCACGCTCGCGGCCTGTTTGGCAACAATCAGTGGATCACGCAACGGCAGGACGATACCCGCGGTGCCAATCGCAATTTGCTTGGTAACGGCAGCCAGGTAGCCCGCATAGACCAGTGGATCGAGAATCTGGCCAACGTCCCCAAAATTAGGGTCATAGAACGGCACATCGCGCAGCCAGATCGCGGAAAATCCAGCTTCGTCTACGCGTTGAGCCATCTGCGCGTGATCCTGCAAGGTGGGGCCTGGGCTGTTGGGGTAGCTTTCCAGCGGAGCAATGAAACCGAAGGTCAAATGCCCCGGTTTGAATACACGGGCATAGCCGGGGTGCTGCTGAAGGTCCTGGGCGATTGCACGCGCGCGAGTCTGAGAGGTCATCGGGGTAGGCTCGTATTAGCGGATGGCCGCGACGTTGAAGGCGAGAAACACTCCCTAAAGTCACGATGGAGGGGACTATAAACGGTATAGTTAGAAAGAAAAACAGGATGCAATTCCGATCATTTATGAAAATAAAGCTCAAATAGGCGAGGCTGTTTATGGATCATTTCGGCGCGCTCAGCGCATTCGTTCAGGCGGCGCATACCCGCAGTTTTACTGAGGCCGGACGCAGGATCGGGGTGTCTTCGTCGGCCGTTGGCAAGGCCGTCGCGCGGCTTGAAGAAGAGTTGGGAGTGCGCCTATTCCATCGCTCCACGCGGGCGATTACCTTGACGGCGGAGGGCAGTCTTTTTCTTGAGCGTTGCCAACGGATTTTTGCTGAGTATGAAGTCGCCAAGCGAGAGCTCACGCAGGCTGCAGGCAATCCCCAGGGCAAGTTACGCCTCGGTTTGCCACAGCTCGGCATGCGGTTGATGCCTCATTTGATTGCGTTTCAGCAAGCGTATCCCGAAGTGGAATTGGAGCTGGAGTTCAGTGATCGCTTGGTCAATGTGATTGAGGAGGGCTTCGATGCGGTGATGCGCATCGGCGAAGTCGACGACTCCCGACTGATGATGCGTAAGCTCAATGGCTACAGCCATCGGTTGGTTGCATCGCCAGACTACCTTTCGCGTAGGGGGGTCCCTTCGCGGCCAGCGGACCTTACGAACCATGCTTGCCTGCGATACCGCTATCCCACCAGCGGTAAGCTTGATCCCTGGCCATTGGTGATGAAGAAAGGGCAAGACACGCTGGAGCTGGGGCAATCGGCGACATCCAACGCGATTGAAGCCTTACTGGCTATGGCGGAGGCGGGACAGGGCGTTGCCTGCCTGCCCGATTTTTTTATCGAGGACGCCATCGCGGTTGGGCGCTTGGTGCCGGTGTTGGACCGCTACATCAGTGATCACCGTACGTTCAGCATCCTGTGGCCATCCAGCCGGCAGCCCCTGCCCAAGATCAAGGCGTTTGTCAGCTTCATGGCCTCACGCTTGACGTGAACCCCGCTGTGCCACAAGCGCAAATGCCGGCGCACTGGGCGCCGGCAGCTGTTATGTGGGGCTCAATCAAGCATTGTTGGATGGCTTGGCCGCAAAGGCGCCTTCACCCAGCAATGCAACGACCAGTGCCGTGACGCTCAGGTAGATCGGATATTCCCAGCCGCCGTTGGCGTTGGTGAAGCTCCAGCCATTGCCGAAGTGCACGGTCGCCGCGACGAACAACTGGACCACGGCCAGAGCGGCAACCCAGCGGGCATAGACCCCGAGTACCAGCATCAAACCGCCGATCACTTCGAACGCCATGACCGGATAGGCCAGGAAGCCCGGAAAACCAATGGACTCGAAAAAGCCTGCGGTACCCGCTGGCGTGAACACCAGCACTTTGGTCAAACCGTGGGCGATGAACATGACGCCGAGTGCCAGGCGCATCACGACTGCGGCGTAGGGTGCAGTGCGAGAATCAATCATGGTGTAGCTCCTGTTGTTTAGTTGGCAAGGGACAGCGTGTGGCTTAGCCATTGAGAAAAGTCGGCCAGTTCTTCACCGATAATCTCGTGGGCCATGTTGTAGAAATGGGTTTCGTGCTTGACGCCGATGCGGTCCAGCCAGGCATCTGCCTCGTTTGCCCAGTCCACCGGCAGGACGGCGTCCTGGTGGCCGTGGGCGATGAACGCCGTCACTGACTTGAGGCGCTCGGTTGAGGCGATCCGAGGCGCAATCTCGCGCAGCATGCGGCCGCTCAATATCGCAAAGCCCACCACCAGTTCGGGTTCGGTGACGCCCAGGCTCGCGCTCATGATGCCGCCCTGGCTGAAACCTGCGATGACCGTCGGCAGGGCGGGCAGCGCTTCGATAAAGCGCTGCAACAGCAAGCGACTGGCTTCCGCCTGTTCCTGGTTGAAGGATGGGCCGTTGCTGGTGAAGTTCACTGGGTACCAGGCGAAGCCTTGGGGGCCGACCTGCAAGGGCGCGCGCACCAGAATGACCTCCAACTCTTCGGGAAGTGATTCGGCCAGGGAAGCAAGATTGCCTTCGTTCGAACCCACACCATGCAGCAGAATCAAGCGGCCTTTCGGGTTGAAGGTACTGCAGCCTTTGCGGAAAAACAGACCGGTTTGTGGTTCGCGGGCTGCGTCGGAAAATGTAGTGTTACGCATGGTCGAGAGTGCCTTGAGTCAGTTGAATAGGTTCGTGTCCATTGGACGGGGCCGAGGTAAACAAGTAACTGTCCATTGCCAGCACGCCGTAGGTCACGCCGCCCTCCAATACCTGTGTCTTGTAGCCTTCCCCGGCCGCGCCCAGGGCGATCAGCAAGGGCAGAAAGTGCTCGTCGGTGGGGTGAGCCCGCTGAGCAGACGGGGCATAGTGCTTGAAGTCCAGCAATTGCCCGGTGTTACCGTCCTGCAGGGTTTGGGCTGTCCACGCGGCAAACGCATCGACGTAGGCAGCGCTCTCGCGGGTTGCGCCGCGGAACTCGTACAAGTTGTGGGTCAGGCTGCCTGACGCGACGATCAGTACATTCATATCCCGCAGTGGCTTGAGCGCTTCGCCCAGCTTCCACGCCTGATGGGTGTCAAGACTGGCCGGCATGGAGACCTGGACCACCGGGATCTCCCCCTCGGGTGCCAGGTACAACAGCGGTACCCACGCGCCATGGTCCAGGCCGCGTTGAGCGTCCAGTCGCGACTGCCAGCCGGCGGCCTGCAACAGATCTACGATGTGCCCAGCCAAGGCTGGAGCGCCCGGTGCGGGATAGCTCAGTTGATACAGTGCTTCGGGGAAACCGCCAAAATCATGGATGGTCGCAGGCGCGGTGCTCGCCGTGACAAGGACTTCGCCGCGCGTCATCCAATGCGGAGAGAGGACGACGATGGCGTCAGGTCGCGGCAGGTCGCGACCGACCTGAGCCAGGCGGGGCCCCGCCAGGCCAGGCTCGATGGCGAACATTGGAGCACCATGAGACACAAACAGCAGGGGGAACGGGGTGTTCATGGTGGAATGCTCCAAAGCATTTACGTATTAAGGCAGGCAGGACGATGGAAATGCCGCGCTGGTGCTTGTTTCGATGGGCTCAGTTTATAGGTTGTGGATTTGAGATAAATAAGGCCACATGTGATAGATAGTTCCACTAAGTGATACAGTTATGGACAGGGCGTTGGAGATGCAGGTGTTCTGCACGGTGGTCGATAAAGGTACTTTCGTAGGCGCAGCCGACGCCCTCGAAATGTCCAAGGCGGCTATATCGCGGTATGTAAGTGCCCTTGAGGAGCGGTTGGGGGCTCGGTTGCTGCATCGCACCACGCGCAAGCTCTCGCTGACCGAGGAAGGCCGGCAGTTCTACCATCAGGCGCGAGAGGTGCTGGCCCTGATGGATCAGGCCGAGGAGGCTGTATCGTCCGCCGCGCCGGAACCAAGCGGTGTACTACGAGTGAATGCGCCGGTCAGTTTCGGCGTTTTGCACCTTGCGCCGTTGTGGGGAGCGTTCATGAGCGCCCATCCGAATGTCGAGCTGGATATCAGCCTGAATGACCGTTTGGTGGACTTGGTGGATGAGGGCTTTGATGCGGCCATACGCATTGCGCGCATGGAGAATTCATCCCTGGTGGGGCGGCGGCTGGCTGGCACGCGTATGTGCCTGTGTGCATCCCCCGATTATCTGGCCAGTCATCCGCCGCTCCGCACCTTGGCCGACCTGGCTGAACATGGCGTCATTGCCTATACCAACTTTGCGACTGGCAATGAATGGCTGTTCGACGGGCCCGATGGTCGCGTCAGCGTGCGCACCCGTTCCAGCGTGCGCTGCAACAATGGCGATACGTGCCGCAGCATCGCCCTGGCGGGTGGCGGCATCGCCCTGCAGCCAAGCTTTATGGTCGGTGAGGATTTACGCAGCGGAGCCCTGGTGGAAATCCTGCCGGAGTACCGCTCCATCGAGTTGGGCATTTACGTGGTTTACCCCACGCGCAAGCACTTGGCGAGCAAGGTGAGGGCGCTGATCAGCTTTCTGACTGAACGTTTCGCACATCCCGAGTGGGAGCGCTAAAGGGTGCAATTGGCACGCATCAGGGCTGCGAAAAGCTGTGCAGGTCAGCGGCGAACTCCAGCGAATTCTTGAATGCCAGGAAGTAGTCGCCCTGTTCAGCCTTCTCATACAGATACAGAGAGTTGAAGCATGGGTTGCTTTAATGCCAACCGGTCAAAAATACCCGCGCATGCCCGGATAATCCGAACATGCGGGGCGGCAGCTTAAACGAACTGCAAAACGTCGTTCACGGCTTTACGTGGCTTTTGTGGCCAGTTGGCCGCGCCCGGGTAGCCAACCGTGACCAACATCACAGGCACTTCTTCGTCTGACAGACCAAATTCCTTGGCCACTGCAGCTTGATCGAACCCGATCATCGGCGTCGAAACCAGGCCCTGGCCCTTGGCGGCCAACATCAGGGTCATTGCCGCGAGTGAGCCAGAGCGAATGGCCTCGTCGCGCTGCAATTGAGCATTTTCCTGGTACATGCCTTGAGCCGCACCCACCCACATGTCGTAGATGGACTGGTCAATGATTCCGGCATCCAGGGTCGGCTTCAATGCAGCAGGCAAGGTTACATGTGGGTTAAGGGTGCCGCAGACAATAAACGTCACGGCGGCATCCATGACCTTTTGCTGGCCGAACGCTAATGGCAACAAGCGCGCTTTGGCTTCGGTGCTGCGCACGGCCAGAAACTTCCAGTTTTGCAGGTTGAAAGCGGAGGGGGCGTGGGTCGCCAGGTTGACCAGCTCGGCGATCTGGGCGTCCGTCAATGAACGTTCAGTGTCGTAGCTATTGGCGGAGATGCGGGACTTAATAACTTCAGCGATAGCGGACATGGTGATCTCGGTGCGGGATAGGGATGCGCAGGACACGGTTGTCACTCTTGAGCCTGCGCCTCGTTTCAACTCAGCGGCTGAAACCGTCGAACGGGGTCATGTAAACGGCTCCGAACGGGTCCAGGCGCTTGCGGATTTCAGCATCGGGGGTGCCATAGACCACCAGGCTAGTGATGGTGCACAACTTCAGGAAGCGCTGGCCGAAAGGCGCGAACGTGGTGTCTACGTGGCTCACCACGGCATCGACGTTGTAACGCTCCAGGATGTGAACGGTGCTGTTGTCTTCATTGACGCTGTACTCGTAAACCAGTGTGCCCGGCTCAGCACGAGTTGCAGCGACGATGGTGGCGATCAATGCCTTGAACTCAGTGAACTCTGCGGGTTTGACCGCGAGAGAGAACAGGCAGGAAATATGCGGATGCATGGTGGTTTTCTCCGGCAGATTTATCACAAATACCTGCACGGCAGCATTGCAGGTGTAGCCGATGCATGCAGTGCAGGTCGGGGGCGTCAGGACTTGGCGGGTGCTTCCCCGAAAAGCTTGCCAGCGCCAGCCCAATCCGAAGCCGCAACGTCCTCGAAGATGACGTAGATGTAATTAGCATCTGTACCGGTGTGTTTAACGATGCTTTCAGTGATGTCGGCGGCAACCGCGGCTTTTTGCGCGTGTTCTTTACCTTCGAACCAGCTCACACGTACGACGGGCATGGTGATGTCCTTTTTGGGCTTTGATGATCGGGAGAGCGGTGCGCGGCGTGCGAACACGATCTGCGCCGTTGCATTGCTGGAGCCCATCTTACTGTCGAGTATGCTGGCGATAAATAGCCTAAAACTATAGTCTGGGTAGATCTAAACTCTACAATTACCGGGCCTCTGCATGGTACCTATCGATTCGTTTCAAGGCGTCATCACGTTCGTCGTGGCGGCGCGCTCGACCAGCTTCACCCAGGCTGGCGAACGCCTCGGCGTGTCAAAATCCGCCGTTGGCAAAGCCATTGCGCGCCTGGAAGAACGCTTGGGCACACAGTTGTTTCATCGCACGACGCGTCGTATCTCCCTGACCGCAGATGGTGAGGCCTATTTTGTGGCGTGCTCTACTGCCCTGGAAGAAATCGGTGCCGCAGAGAGCGGGTTGGGGCCCGGTGGTGGTGAGCCCTCGGGACGCCTGCGAGTCGACATTCCTGTGGCATTCGGGCGTCGGGTCGTGGCCCCATTGCTGTTTGAGATCGCCAACAAGTACCCGGCTTTGCAACTCAGCCTGACGTTCTCCGACCACTTGGTTGATCCGATTGAGGAGGGCATCGATTTGCTGGTCAGGTTCGGAGAACTCCAGGACACCAGCGGCTTGGTGGCTCGGCGATTGACCCGGCAACGCTGGGCCATTTGTGCCGCCCCCGACTATCTGACACGCTTTGGCATTCCGCAGACCCTGGAAGACTTGAGCCAGCACCGTTGCATTGTCGGGCATCGACGCGGCCAGCCGCTGTCGTGGCGGATCATGCAGGCGGGGCAAACCGTACGATACGCACCACCGTCGACCCATCAGATTGGCGACGGGGAAGCCATGATTCTCGCGGCGGTCGCCGGCACCGGTTTGTGCCAGATGCCACGCAGCCTGTTCCAGGATGATATCCAGGCGGGCAGGCTGGTGGAGGTTCTGCAAGGTTATGAACCCGAAGCTGTCGATGTGCATGCCGTATGGCCGAAGGTGTCGCATCTGCGGCCGAAGGTCAGGTATGTGGTCGATGAACTGGTCAGGCTGTGTGCGCATTGGCAGTGATTCAGGCTGACAGGTGCAGCAGGTCTCAATTGAAAGTCTTCCGGGTCACGGAAATCACCAGCGCAACACTAGCGACAACGACGACCACCCAGAAATACTCCATGCTCGCGACCAGAGCACTGGCTAGCTAATTATCAGGATCATCGCCAATAGAGGGCAGCCGCCAACCGTAGTGAAGTGACGCCATGCGCAGCGTGGTACATCCCGCGGCGGTCAGCCACGAGGTCACCACCGAATTGGCGCCGCTGTAGCTGAGCAAAACCTCTACAGCTGCGCCTGCCAACGCGGCTGACGCGTAGATTTCCCGCTGCAGGATGCCTGGCACGCGTGACAGCAAAACATCCCTGAGTACGCCGCCACCGACAGCGCTGACCATCCCCAGAACTATCGCGACCTCGGCGCCGGCCTGCACGGCCAGCGCCTTTTTCGCGCCTGCCACCGCAAACAGTCCAAGGCCAATGGAGTCGAACAGCTGCACCGGTGATTTCATTCGACACACCATCGGGTAAGCACACACCACCCACGCTGCAGCGAACAGCGACACCATCAGATAGCGCCAACTCGACAGCCCGGCCGGCGGCAATGTGCCCAGGCACAGGTCCCGAAGAATCCCGCCACCGCATGCAACGATGAACGTGATGGTAGCAATGCCGAACAGGTCCAATCGCTGCTGGCGAGCGGCAACTGCACCGCTTACACCAAATGCAAACGTGCCGAGCAGATCGATGACGGTGTAAATAAGGTGGGTGTCCATGACTGTGCTATTCGGCGTTCCCGAACCAGGCGAATGCTGCACAAAGCATCGTTTCGAGCCCGGTACGCATTGTCGGGTGCAGTAAAGGCGCGAAGTGGGGCGAGTGATTGCTCGGGATGCTGTTTATTTTCCCCTCGGCCTTGGCCTGTTCGTACACTTGCGGGTCTGTACAACCTACAAACCAGAACACGTAGGGCACCTTCCATGCGCGGCCGAACACACTGAAATCCTCACTCGCGGCGGCCGGTGCCGTTTCATAGGCTCTGTCGCCAAACCAGGCGCCAAATGCACCAGCCAAACGGGCAGAGGCGCGCTCATCATTAACCGTCAACGGGTAGCGGTTGATGGTGGTGATCTCGGGATCGCGTGGTGCGTTGGATGCGGAGCATTCAGCGCAGCAGATGCGTTTGATGGCGCCCAGCATGTGCTTGCGCACGCCCTCGTCGTAGGTGCGCATGTTGAGTTTCAGCGTCGCATTGTCCGGGATGATGTTTTCCTTGGTGCCAGCCTGTAACGAACCAACCGTAAGGACTGCCTGATCCAGCGGGGAAATCTCCCTCGACACAATGGTCTGCAGGCGCAGCACCGTCGATGCCGCCATGATCACCGGATCTACTGACGTTTGTGGCTGTGAGCCATGAGCCCCACGGCCGAACATCTTGATTTTCAGGCTGTCACCTGCCGAAAGGATGGTGCCGCTGCGGTGACCCACCGTACCGGCTGGCCCCACCATTACATGCTGCCCCAGAATGATATCTGGCTTGGGAAAGCGATCGAGCATGCCGTCGTCGATCATGTTCTGCGCGCCCACACCCACTTCTTCACCCGGTTGGAAAACAGCCAGGAGAGTACCCCGCCACGTGCTGCGGTTTTCGGACAATACCCGAGCAACCCCCATCAACCAGGTGACATGCATGTCATGCCCACACGAGTGGCAGACAGAAACCTCAACACCGTCTTCGTCACGGGTGACTACGTCGCTGGCATAGGGCAGGCCTGTCGCTTCGGCCATCGGCAACGCGTCCATGTCGGCGCGCAGCATCACCACCGGGCCGTCACCGTTGCGCAGCACGCCGACAACACCGGTGACACCGATTTCGCGTGTCACCTCGTATCCGTAGCGCACCAGGTATTCGGCGGCGATTTCTGCGGTGCGATACTCATACATCGACAGTTCAGGATGACGGTGCAAGTCCTTGTAGACCTCTTCCAGCTCAGGTAACAAGGCATCAAGATCGGGAATCAACTTTTCTAGGGACGACATGGGGTACTCCTTTATGTAAAAGAGGGCGCAAAAAGTGGGAGAGAGACGGTGTCAGGAAGGCGGAAGCAGACTTTCCATCAGCTTTGAAAGCAGGCCATCAAGTGCCACGCGTTCCTTGGGCGAGAGCGCGCAAACCAGTTGGTCTTCCAGTTGAGAACCGACGACAGAGGACTCGTCAGCGATCCGCGAGCCCTCGGCGGTTGTGCGCAAACCAACGCTGCGGCGGTCGACAGGGTGAGGGGCGCGCGAGATGAGCTCACGCGACTCCAGCTGCGCCAACGTCTTGGAGAGCAGTGTTTTTTCGAGAAAGGCGCGTGATGAAACCTCTTTTGGAGTGATGTCCGGGCAGGCCTGAATCAGACGCAAAACCCGCAATCCGCGGACATCCAGATCCCAGTGCTGACGGTACACGGCGTTCGCGTGCTCCATCAGCAGGGCACTGGTCATATCCAGCTTGAAATTCAGAAAGTCGGAATACATGGCAGGCTCCAGTCGAATGGCTGAAGTATAGTCATATAGTTGAAACATTCAACTATATTCTGATGACTGGTCGCTCTCTGTGTTGAGCCCTGGAGCCGTGAACCCCCGTTGCCGGACAAGCTTGAATCCGTCCGGCACATTGCTGCGTGACCCGTTCAGAGCGCAGCTTTCACCTGCAAACCGAACACCAGCGCATTGTCGATGTCCTGCCCGGAAAACGCGCCTGGTTCGATGATGTATTGCACATTCGGGCGCAGCGTCAGCCAGGGAGTGGCCTGGTAGCCGTAGCCAAGCTCGATCAACTGTTCGGCACTGTCCAGATTCGGAAACGATGCGCCATTGGCGAGCGCAGCGTCCTGCTGCACATCCCGGCTGCGAAGGTTGGGCACCGCCCGGCCATAGCCCAGGGCGACGGTGTCACGCGGGCGACTTTCGAACGGTTTGTACAGCACCACGCCGGTGCCGTACCACTTGCTGAACGGTGAAGCCGCCTCGCTGGCCGCCGAGTATTGGCCGAAGGCGTGCAGACTGCGGCCCTCGGACGATTGCGAACGCCACACGGCCTGATCAACCAGCAGGTAATGACCGCCGCGGCCGGACACTTTTTTATCGCTGCCGATGCGTTTCACATCGGAACTGTCGTAGTAGTAGCCAACCTTGTACTCGCCGGGCAACTCACCGGCATGCTTGTACACCAGTTCGATCGGCACCACGGTGCCGGTCGTATTTTTCGGGCCCGGATGCCAGGCACGGCTGGAATTGCCGTTGCTCTCGGGATCGACATTAAAGGCCGCCACGCGCAGTTGCCAGGCCGACGACAGGTCGTACTTCACGCGCACGCCCAAGTGGGCGTTGGGGTAGTTGGTCCAGCCACTCCCGCCGGACATGTTCAGCGGATGGCCGCAGAAACCTGCGTTCATGAAGTTGCAGAGAATGCCACTGTCCAGGCCCCCGAGGTCGTTGCCCATGGCCATGTAGCCCAGTTTCACGTTGAGCGCCGGGGTGAACAGGCTGCGCTCGTAACTCAGTTCCGTCAGGCGAGTGTAGAGACCGCCGTAGTTTTCCTGGATGGGCAGACGGTTGCCGACCAGATCCTCGGAGGCGCTATTGCCGCGTCGGTCGTTGATGGTCAGTTGAATCTTGCCGGCGTTATCCACGCCATACAGTTTGCTCAGGTCGAACTGCGCGCCGAGCTTGATGTTCTGCGAGTAACGGGCCGAACGGTGCAGGCCGCCATCGGCGTTGTAGGCGGTTTCGCCGCTGTAATCGCCGGTGAATTTGATGCCGTCCTGATCCATTTGTTGGCGCAGACCACCCCAATCACCGGTCAGGGTATTGCGGGTCAGAAGGTTAGAATCGGTGTCGGCGAAGGCGGGCAGGGTGGCGCTGCAGGTCAGGCCCAGCAGCAAGCCGTTGAGCCAGCCTGCATGGGAAAAGCGAACAGCCAAAAACATGGGAGACTTCCTGGTGCAATCTTGAATGATTTCGTAAAGCGGCGCGGCACCCGCAGGCGCCGCGCACAGAGAGATTGCCCGCCAGCGAGGCGGGCACAGCGGCTTACGGCAAGGCGTAAGCCATCACGTAGTCGCCGCGATCGGTCGACTGGCGCGCACCACCGGCGGTGATGACGATGTACTGCTTGCCGGCCTTAGGGGAAACGTAGGTCATCGGGCCGCCCTGACTGCCGACTGGCAGGCGGGCTTTCCACATCTCTTCACCGTTGGCGCTGTTGAAGGCGCGCAGGTAGAAGTCCTGGGTGCCGGCAATGAAGATCAAGCCACCTTGAGTCGACAGGGTGCCGCCCAGGGTTGGCAGACCGATCTTGATCGGCAGGTGCATGCGAATACCCAGGGGACCGGTGTCTTCTACGGTGCCGACCGGAACCTGCCAGGCAACTTTCTGCGTCTTCATGTCGATGGCGGTCAGCGTGCCGAACGGCGGAGCCTGACAAGGAATACCGGCAACCGACAGGAAGCGGTTTTTGTTCACGGCATATGGCGTGCCCTTGAGCGGCACGGCGCCCATCCCAGTGTTCAACGATTCGCCACCGGAAGCGGCTTGGGCCTTGTTCTGCGACGGGATCATCTGAATCCACAGGCCCAGGCGCATGTCGTTGACGAAGATGAAGCCGTGCACAGGGTCGGTGGAGATGCTGCCCCAGTTCATGCCACCCAGCGAACCTGGGAAACTCAGCGATTTGTCGGTACCTGGCGCGGTGTACAGCCCGTCATAACGCATCGATTTGAAATCGATTCGGCACAACAGCTGGTCGTACGGCGTTGCACCCCACATGTCGGATTCGGTCAGGTGCTGAGCACCAATCTGCGGCATGCCCACCGATTTCGGCTGGGTAGGTGAGTAGGGTTCGTTAGGGATGTTTGCCGCCTTGACCGGTACTTCTTCAACGTCGGTCAACGGCTTGCCGGTGGCGCGATCAAGCACGTAGATCTGCCCGGCCTTGGTGCCGATGACCAGCGCCGGTACGGTTTTGCCATCCTTGGTGAAGTCGATCAGGCTCGGCTGCATCGGCAGGTCGAAATCCCAGAGGTCGTTGTGAACGGTCTGGTAGACCCAGCGTTCTTCACCGCTGGTGGCGTCCAGCGCCAGGATCGAGGCGCCGTAGGTGTGATCGAGCTTGCTACGCTCCACGCCATAGATATCGGTGGAGGAACTGCCCATCGGCAGGAATACGGTATTGGTTGCCGCGTCGTAAGACATTGGCGCCCAGCTGTTCGGGGTGCTGCGCACATAGGTACTGCCGTCTGCCGGTGCCTGTTTATCCTGCGGATTGCCCGGGTCGAAGGCCCAACGCATGGCGCCGGTCATCACGTCGAAACCACGGATCACGCCACCGGGCATGTCGGTTTGCACGTTGTCGGCCACGCGACCGCCAACCACCACGGTGGTGCCGGCCATCAACGGGGCGGAGGACAACTGATAGTAGCTGTCCGGTACATCACCCAGGCCTGCCTTCAGATCGACCTGACCGTTGTTGCCGAAACCCTGGCAGAACTCACCGGTGTCGGCATCGACCGCGATCAGGCGGGCATCAACGGTGTTGGTCAGCAAACGCCGCTGGCAATTGGCTGCCGGGGCAGGTGTGGCTTCGATGATGCTTGAGTTGCCCGGTTTAGCAATTGCCTTGGTGGCATCGAAATACGCCATGCCACGGCAACGCTGCCAGACTTTTGACTGCGCGTTGATCGGGTTTTTCCAGAGTTCCTTGCCGGTATCGGCGTCCAGCGCGATCAGGTTGTTGTGCGGGGTGCAGATGAACACCTTGTTGCCTATCTGCAGCGGGGTGAGCTGGTCTTCAGCGCCGTTGCCATCACTTTGGGCAACGTCACCGGTGTGATAAGTCCACGCCACTTTCAGCTTGTCGACGTTGGTGCGATTGATTTGATCCAGTGCGGCGAAGCGGCTGCCACCTTCGGTATTGCCGTAGTGGGCCCAGTCCTTTTGCGCTTTATCCGGCTCGACCGGCGTCAGTCCCGGGCCTGTGCCGGTAGCGGCGACTGTCGGATGTGCAACGAACATATTGCCAGCGGCCACCGCCAGTCCGACTGCCAGTACCGCAGCGATGCCATAAGCGCTACGGCCCGGAACGCCACCGTTTGCCCGCTTGAGCAGCGGATACACCAAGGTCACGGCCAAACCGATCGCGCTGAACATGAACAGGCGCGAAAACACCGGCCAGAACACCAGGCCCGCGTCGCTGATGGCCCAGATGGCGGTACCCGCCAAAAATGCAGCAAACAGCCAGGCACCCGCCAGTTTGAAACGAGCGATCAGCAGACCGGAAGTGGCCATCACCAGCCCACCCACCAGGAAGTACCAGGAACCTCCAAGGCTGACCAGTTTCACGCCGCCTGCCGCCAGTGCCAAGCCGAGCAGGGCGATGATCACGCCCAGCCCGACCAGAATGAATTTTGATATGCCCGAGAGGCGTTGACTCTGCTTCACGTTGAGTATCCCGCTGAAATGATGTGAGCATTATATGGATAGGTAACTATCTAGTTAAACCATAATTTCAGGGAAAGCGCATTTCGTTGCGCTGCCGCGCCCGATCAAAGACGGGCGCGAAGCAGAGATTTTGCAAAGGTTGCTGATACGTCCGCGAAAGTCTGAAATTTGTCAGGCCACAGACGAATATCGACAGGTTTAGCCCACTGCGTACTGGTGCGAATTTCAGACTCTGACGTTAACCATCGATAATTAACCGACGTATGGCGGGTGGTACGTCGGCGTATTCAGTCGTTGCACTCACGTCGCACCACTGCATCATGGCTGCACAATCCATTGTCGAATTTGTGCCAGTGTTGCCGTCGCACCCCCGCAAGCAACAATCAGTACCTTCCTGTACGGCGCCAGGGAGTGGTGATTGTAGGCTAGGGACAGCGCAGCGCCGCAGGCAGGCTCGACGAGTACGCGATGATCAAACAGAAATCGCTCGCAGGCATCCAGGGCTGCCTGGTCGGTCACTACGACGCTGTCGATTTGATGAGTGTTGGTGTATTGGAAGGCCTGATCGCAAATTCGCTTTGCTCCCAACGATGTCGCAATCGATTCGATCCGCTCTAACTCAACCGGTTTACCAGCAACCACTGCAGCATGGAACGACGCGGCTCCTTCAGTTTCAACGGCGATGACCGGAACGTCATGCCAGCCGTTTCGCTGCAAGCCTTCAACAATGCCGCACAGCAGGCCGCCACCACCGACTGAAAGGACTACCACATCAGGTTTCTGGCCAGCTTGCGCCACTTCATCAATCAGAGAGGCATGTCCAGACCATAGCAGCGGATCATTGAAGGGGTGAATGAATGCTTTTTCTGGTGACATTAGCGTCAACGCCAGCTCATTCGCTTCTTGCCACGAGTCTCCGTGGACGATGACCTCCGCCCCTTCCAGGTTAAGCAATTCCTTCGCGCGCTCACTCGTCGTTTTGGGAACCACCACTGTTACGGGTATACCTAGTTGGCGTCCCGCGTAAGCGACTGCAAGACCAGCGTTACCTCCGGAAGAGGACACAAAATGCGTGGCCCCATGACGGTGGTGCGTTTCGCAAGCGTGGCCGACGCCACGGATCTTGAAGGATCCGCACGGCTGTAAAGCATCCATCTTCAGCCAAACGGAACGCTCTGCAACAGCGCTGAGTGGTCGGGATTCGATGAGGGGAGTATTGATATGCAGAGGCATGGTCACAATTCCAGTATACGAGGAAGGTTGGTGGTTGAAGCTGTCGTCTCAGCCGCGGTTCGGGGCCAATGCTTGGACTTCGATTTCTCGAATATCCTAAAGGTTGAATCTGATCCGCGCCCCCTGGAAAAAGTTTGGCAGCCTGCGCTGCAACCGCGCTTGAAAAAGCTGGGACCCATTAACCGACCTGGCGAAGCTGTTACCTGGATTTTCAGGCAAAAAAAAGCTGCCTGGAGTGGCAGCGGAAAAACAGCAGGCGTTGAACAGCCTGAGTATTACTGCTGGAAAGTGACAAAGCGATGACGTTTTTTGACATTGCAGCGATGGCTAAACACAGTTCAACCACACGCCTGCCAGCCAGGCCTGTCTTAATAGACCTGGGGCACAATGAGCTCCGATGGCGTCGGGTTGCGGGAGTAGTCCTCCTGCCGCACGCGTTGAGGCAGTTCGATCACAGGTAGCTCCACTTCCTCATAGGGCATTTGCCCGAGCAGATGATGGATGCAGTTGAGTCGGGCTTTTTTCTTGTCGTCCGCTTGCACCACCCACCACGGTGCTTCGGCGATGTGGGTGCGTTCGAGCATGATTTCCTTGGCCTTGGTGTAGTCTTCCCAGCGCCGCCGGGACTCCAGATCCATGGGGCTGAGTTTCCACTGCTTGAGCGGGTCATGAATGCGACTGAGAAAACGCAAATTCTGTTCCTGGTCGGAAATGGAGAACCAGTATTTGATCAACTGAATGCCGGAGCGTGCGAGCATCCGCTCAAACTCTGGCACTGTGCGGAAAAACTCTTCGTACTGATCGTCATTGCAAAACCCCATGACCTTTTCGACCCCGGCGCGGTTGTACCAACTACGGTCGAACAGCACAATTTCACCTGCTGCCGGCAAGTGCGAGACGTAACGCTGGAAGTACCATTGAGTACGTTCGCGGTCGTTGGGTGCAGGCAGGGCAGCGACGCGGCATACCCGAGGATTGAGTCGCTGGGTGATGCGCTTGATGACACCACCTTTGCCAGCAGCATCGCGTCCTTCGAACAGGATCACCACTTTGTGGCCGGTCTTGACCACCCAGCTTTGCAATTTCACCAGTTCGCCCTGCAAGCGGAACAGTTCGCTGAAGTAAATCCTGCGGGCGGCTTTTTCGCTGCTTTCGCCGACGTGCTCATCAAACAGCGCGTTCAGGTCATGGCCGTCTTCGGATAATTCCAGTTCCAGCTCTTCATCGCTGTGATCCAGCAATTCACGGTGGATGCGCTGCATCAAGGCGTCTTCTACAGAGGACATGGGCGGAACTCGCGTGGTGGGGGATGGCAAAGTCTTAGTCGCATTTTGTTACTGACAAATGACACCAGAAGGCGTGATTGCGACAGGAGAGGGGGACAAACGGGCGTTTTGCCACTGCACTTTCATAAAACCGTAACAAGTTTGTTGCAGAGTTGCCGAGCCCGAAATCACAAGGATTTTCCTGAATGAAACGTCTGATGAAGTCTGCTGCACTCGCCGTTGCGGTTTCTCTCAGTGCCACGTCGGTGTTTGCTGCCGAGAGCGTCCGCCTGACTGGTTCCGGTGCGAGTTTCCCTGCCCCGATCTACCTCACCTGGTTCAAGGATTTCAGCAAGAAAACCGAAGGCGTCACGGTTGACTACCAGTCCAAGGGGAGCGGTGCGGGTGTACAGGACTTCCTGAACAAGACCGTCGACTTCGCCGCCAGCGACTCGGCGATGAAAGGCGAAGACATCGCCAAGGTTGCCGAAGGCGTGCAATTGCTGCCGATGACGGCCGGTGAAATTGTTCTGGCGTTCAACCTGCCGGGCAATCCTAAAGAGCTCAAGCTGCCTCGCGATGTTTACTCCAACATCTTCCTGGGCAAGATCACCAAGTGGAACGATCCGAAGATCGCCGCCGCCAACCCGGGCCTGAAACTGCCTGACATGCCGATCACCGTAGTGGTGCGTGCAGACTCCAGCGGTACCACGGCTGTATTCACCAAGCACTTGGCAGCGATCAACGCTGAGTTCCAGAAAGACTTGGGCGAAGGCAACACCGTCAACTGGCCTGCCAGCGACAAATTCATCAAATCGCCGAAAAACGATGGCGTGACCGCCACAGTTCGCCAAACCCCGGGCGCGATTGGCTACATTGAGTACGGCTTCGCCAAACTGGCCAAGGTTGACTTTGCCCAACTGCAGAACAAGGCCGGCAAGTACGTGGTTCCAAACGCCGAAAGCGGCGCCGAAGCCCTGGCTGCGGTGAAAATGCCGGAAAGCCTGGTGGCCTGGTTGCCGGATCCGGATGGCGCGAATTCCTACCCGATCACTTCCTACACCTGGATGATCTTCCGCAAGGACAACGGTAACCCGGCTAAAGCCAAGGCCATGCGCGAGATGGTTGAGTACAGCCTGACTGAAGGTCAGAAGATCGCCGATTCGATGGGCTACATCCCATTGCCTCAGTCGGTTGTCGATCAAGTTCGCAAAGCTTCCGCCAACATCCAGTAAGGCTCGCCAGGTCGCTCTCGGCATGGGTTGTCAGCCATGCCGGGAGCGTTCCCCCCTTGTTCCGGAATTAGCCAATGAACACACCTTTTGTCGTACCGGTTAACCCGGGTTCCGCCTGTCAGCCGCCCTCTACGAAGGATTTCCTGGTTGATCGCACCTTCCGTGCGCTTGCGCGAATAGGGGTGGTTCTGATTCTGGCGTTGGTCTTCGCCTTGGTGTTCGAGGTGGGACGCAAGGCCCTTCCAGGCATGGAGAAGCACGGTTTTGACGTCATCTTCGGCAGCGTCTGGGACGTTAACCAAGGCAAGTACGGCATTCTGCCGGCCATTTGGGGCACGCTCTACAGCGCCCTGATCGCGTTGCTGATCGCAGGCGTTTTCGGCGTCAGCATGGCGATTTTCCTCACTCAGGATTTCCTGCCGGCGAAATTGGCGGCCGTGTTTCGCACTATCGTCGAGTTACTCGCGGCCATCCCCAGCGTCGTTTATGGCTTGTGGGGGATTTACGTGGTGATACCGGCGATCCGCCCTCTTACGGCGTGGTTGAACAGCGAACTGGGTTGGATTCCTTTTTTCGGCACGTCCTTGAGTGGGCCGGGGCTGCTGCCTGCGGCGTTGGTACTGGCCATCATGATTCTGCCGACCATCGCTGCGGTTTCGCAGGACGCCCTCACCGGCGTACCGATGAAAACCAAACAGGCCGCCTACGGCATGGGGACCACCCATTGGGAAGCAATTCTTAAAGTGATGGTGCCCTCCGCGGCGACCGGTATTTTCGGCTCCCTGGTCCTCGGCCTGGGTCGTGCGCTGGGTGAAACCATGGCGCTCGCCATGCTGGTGGGCAACGCGAACAATATTTCGCTTTCTCTGTTTGCTCCAGCTAATACCCTGGCAGCCTTGTTGGCGCTGAACTTCCCCGAAGCCGGGCCCAACGAGATTGAGGTGTTGATGTATGCCGCTCTGGTGCTGATGTTCATCACGCTGCTGGTGAACGTCCTCGGTTCCATGATCATGCTCTACGCCCAGCGGGGTAACAAATGATGACTGACCTCACGTCCGCTATAACCGCAGTCCCCAGCCTGCAGCGCAAGTTCGAAGGCCGCGCCCTGCGCAGCCTGGTGTTGACCACGCTGGTTTGGACCGGTGCGTTGCTGGCCAGCGTCCCGCTGATTTCCGTGCTCTATATGCTGATCATGCGGGGCGGGGCACGCCTGAGCCTGGAAGTCTTCACCGAATTGCCGCCCACCGGTTTCGAGACGGGCGGTGGCTTCGGTAACGCGATGGCAGGCACCTTCGTGATGGTCGGTATCGCGGCCGCCATCGCGGTTCCGGTCGGCATCATGGCCGCCATTTTCCTGGCTGAACTCGGGCCCGATAGCAAGCTGGCAAATGCCGCGCGCTTTGCCGCCAAGATGCTCACGGGGCTGCCTTCCATCCTGGCCGGGGTGTTTGCCTACGCCCTGGTGGTGATGACCACCGGTACCTACTCGGCGCCGGCAGGTGGCGTGGCACTGGCGGTACTGATGCTGCCCATTGTCGTGCTGACGGCTGAAGAGTCGATGAGGATGGTGCCCAAGATCATGAAGGATGCCGCCTACGGCATGGGCTGCACCCGCTCGCAAGTGATCTGGAAAATAATCTTGCCGACCGGCATGCCGGCAATCCTCACAGGCGTGATGCTGGCCGTGGCACGCGCTGCGGGCGAAACCGCGCCGTTGTTGTTTACCGCGCTGTTCAGCAACTACTGGATCTACCACGACGGCAGCCTGGCGGTGATGAATCCGACGGCATCGCTTGCCGTGCTGATTTACAACTTCTCCGGCATGCCCTTCGACAACCAGTTGGAGCTCGCATGGGCAGCCTCGCTGGTGCTGGTGATGATCGTGCTGGTCGTGAATATTTTCAGCCGCATTTTCGGCAAGCCCAAGTACTGAGAACGGGAGCATCTGAATTTTGAACGTATCAACTGCGCAAATAGCCGCTCCGTTTGTTACCCAGACACCGGTGGTCATGGACTGCAAGCTCGACAAGATTTTCTACGGCAATTTCATGGCGGTGCGTGACAGCCATGTGCCAATTGAGAAAAACAAGATTACCGGCTTCATCGGTCCTTCCGGCTGCGGTAAAAGCACCGTGCTGCGTAGCCTCAACCGGATGAACGACCTGGTGAAAGGGTTCCGCTTTGAGGGCCATGTGCATTTTCTCGGGCAGGACGTTTATGGCAAGGGTGTTGATCCAGTGGTCGTGCGCCGCTATATCGGCATGGTGTTTCAGCAGCCGAATCCGTTCTCCATGAGCATCTTCGACAATGTTGCCTTCGGCCTGCGCCTGAATCGCTATAAAGGTGACCTGGGCGACCGTGTCAAGCATGCGCTGCAGGGCGCCGCGTTGTGGGATGAGGTCAAGGACAAGCTCAAGGTCAGCGGCCTGTCACTCTCTGGCGGTCAGCAGCAACGGCTGTGCATCGCCCGCGCCATTGCCACCGAGCCGGAAGTGCTGTTGCTGGATGAGCCCTGTTCAGCGCTTGATCCGATCGCCACTCGCCGTGTTGAAGAGTTGATGGTCGAGTTGAAGAAGGACTACACCATCGCCCTGGTGACCCACAACATGCAGCAGGCCATACGCGTGGCTGATACGACTGCCTTTTTCTCGGTGGATATTTCCCAGGGAACGCGCACCGGCTACCTGGTTGAAATGGGCCCGACCGCCCAGATTTTCGGCAGCCCGCGCGAACAAATGACCGAGGATTACATCAGCGGCAAATTCAGCTAGGCAGCACACATCCGATCAAGGCCGCATGCTTCTCCAGCGCCGAGAAAGCGCTTTTGGCTGGTATGCGGTCGTTTTACTTTCTTATCTACCGTTTCGCAGGATCGCCAATGTCTGCAATGCGTCGTCTTGATTTACCCGCGATTGAACGCGCATTACGTAAGGTGCAGGGCCGTTTTTCCGAGCTCAGCCGGCACTTTACCGAGCAGCGTGATCCCTTGACCGACGAGGTGTTGCAGAATGTGCTCGAAGGCTATGCGCTGATCGATGACTATGTCGCACGCGGCGTGGACCTGTTCGACCTGCAGCAACTGAACCTGATGCTGGAGATCAATGCCACCGTTTTGTGCGGCCGAAACCCGGCGCGCCGGCATGAATACGCTCAGCACCTTGCGGCGACCGAGGAACACTTCTTCAACAATGTTGAGGGGGGGATAAAGGATTTATACAACTGGTATTGCGCCTATCGCAGTGAGTCCGTATGGAAGCGCGCGGCCGGTGTGTATGTCCGAATCCTCAGCAAGCCGCAATTGTTCATTGAAGGTAACAACCGCAGCGGGTCGCTTATCGTCAGCTATTTGCTCATGCGTGCAGGTTTGCCGCCGTTCGTGCTGACGCTGGAAAACGCCGAGGGCTACTTCAACCCGTCATCGGTCATACGCAACTCTGCCAAGCATGGAGTCAAGGCGTTGTACGAATTGCCCAAGATCAAGAAAAAATATGCAGCCTTCCTGGAAGAACAGGCGCCTGATCCAATGAAATTTTTTCTTAAAGACAAGCCCTTGCCCCTCTACCAGGAGGGTCACTGATGAGCTGGAATCCAATGCTCGCTACTAAATGCCGAGCTTCCGGCAGCCGGGTATGGCAAGCCATCCGGTGTGCCATCCCGTTGCAGTTATTCAGGCGTCAGCGCATACGAATTTCGTTCGATATCGATGACACCCTGGCCTGCCAACTTCACCATTGCTCGGTCGAGGCCAGCCGGCTGCCTGCCTGTGTTCATCGTTGGCTGGGTGAACCGTTGCGTATCGGAACACGCTCCCTGACCCAGGAATTACGTCGCCAGGGCTGCAGTATCTGGGTCTACACCTCGTCCGGTCGTACTCCGTCCTACATCAGGCGTTGGCTATTGCTGTACGGCATCCGCGTCGACGGCGTGGTCAACAGTGTGCTGCATAATCGCGCTCTGACAGCGCACGGCCTGTCCAATGCCCCCTCGAAATTTCCGCCGGCATTCGATATCGACTTGCATGTCGATGATTCCGAGGGCGTGCGGATTGAAGGGCATGATCACGGTTTTCGCGTTGTTGTCGTGCATCCGCAGGATGAGAGCTGGGCGTTGAAAGTCCTGGATGCTGTCGCTGTAGTCCAGGCGCAGCTCGCTAGGCAGCAACCGCTCAGGCATAAGGAACCAGCGCAACAACCCTCGCAAGTTTATTCCTCCTGACGTCGAAACGTCTGAGTTATCTGGATCATTCACAGCAGCATCTTGGGTGGGGCAGTAGGGCGTGTGTCAACACTCCTGCTATAGACCTTGCCGTCCAATAGATCGTAAAGGTGGGATGGCTGGACGCTTACAACCAAGCAACAGAGGCTGTCCATTCACGGGCCTGCTTGGCCATTGAGCTGTGATTAGCCGCGGAACGAGGATAAACACCCGTTATCTAGACATTCACTCACGATAGTTCGGTCCGTGAGGCGTGAACTTGGAATATGGGGCTGGGACGAGTACTCGTTTATCCCATTCAGTTTGCAATAATCCTTCCAGTCCATTTCTACCATTTCTACCATTTCTGCAATTTCTCGATGGAATTAGTCAGGCAATATCAGTCTCATCGAAGTAGTCGCGGATCGTTTTGTAAAAAAATAGATGCATTGTGTCCCACCAACGTTTCCACCAGTTGCCTGGCTCCCCGTTTTCAAGTGCTATCAATGGTTGGCTTCCGAGCTTTTGCCCAGCGTCGTACAGTTCCAGTCTTCCAACGACGGCCCCAATAGCGATAGGCGCTTCGAGCGGTCCATCAATTTCCATGCGTGTCTCTAATTCTCGACTTTTATTCTTGGGTAAGGTGAGGGTCATATCGTCCAGCAACCCCACGGCGATCGATCGTTCTTTACCTTTCCAGAGCGCAGACCACATGAGTATTTTCCCGGCTCTTTTGTAGGTTTGGGTATCGTAGAAACGAAAGCCGTAACCCATGAGTTTTTCCGTTTCTGCAGTGCGTTTATGTGTGCTGCTTGCGCCAAGGATCACACTGATCAAACGCCGCCCGCTCCGATGAGAGGAAGCGACCAGGCAATAACCTGCTGCGTCGGTATGGCCGGTTTTCAATCCGTCGAAGCTTGCGTCACGCCATAACAGAAGGTTGCGATTGGCTTGCCGTATTCCATTCCAGGTGAAGTGTTTCTTGGCGTACAGCCCGTAGGAGTAAGCACCTTCACTGATGATCGCCCGAGCCAATGTGGCCATGTCTCGGGCCGATGAATAATGCTCGCGCTCAGGCAGCCCAGTGGAGTTCATGAAGTGCGTATTGCTCATTCCCAGTGCATTGGCAGTCGTATTCATCATTCGGACGAAGACGCCTTCGCTTCCGGCCACATGTTCGGCGAGAGCAACGCTTGCGTCGTTACCAGAGTCGATGATCACACCGCTGAGTAAGTCTTGAACCGAAACAGAACTGCCGGGGTCGAGAAACATGCGTGAGCCGCCGGTACGCCAGGCATTTTCGCTGACCGTGACCATGGCATCCGCTTTTATACGCCCGGCCTTGATCTCACGTGTGGTGACAAACGCCGTCATCATTTTCGTCAGGCTGGCTGGCGGTAGACGCTTATCGCTGTTGTGGCTGGTGATAACGGTACCCGTTGCAGCGTCGATGAGTATCCAGGCTTTGGCGCCGAGCTTCGGCGCAGCAGGGATCATGGCCCCTCGTGTGGGATTGTCAGCCAGAGCAGGGCTCGCCCAGGCAAAAGGCGTTGTTACGCAGAGAACGGTTAACAGGAGCCGGAACAACAGGTATTTCACAAGCAAAAGGCCTTGGGTCAGCAGAAGTTGCTGACAAGCTAGCCCTCAGGGCCGGGGGGGCTCAAATTAAGGTGGATTAAGTTAAATTTAATGTTCGGCCACCGATGATTACGTAGATCAGTCGGAAACCATCGGGCAGTGAATCAAAACACGGGTACCACGACCGATGGCGGCAGGCTGGATATCCAGCGAGTAATCGTGCAATTTTACAATGGCAGCGACCAACGATAAGCCAAGGCCGTGTCCGGGTTGCATACTGCTTGCCTCACCTCGATAGAGCCTGCGAATGACATGTGTACGGTCCGCCTCTGGTATCCCGGCCCCATCATCGGCGACCTCAATGATGACCGTTGAGTCCTTTATGCTACCGCGCAATTTGATATGCCCGCCCACCGGCGTAAACTTGATGGCGTTATCCAGCAAGTTGACCAGCGCTTCGAACAGCAACGATGAGTCGCCATACAATCTGGGCAAGTCGCTGGTGATTTCCAGGGACAGCGTCTGAGAGCGGTCCAATGCAAGAGGTTCATAAAACTCATGTGCCTGCTGCAACAGCGCCATGATCGGAAAAGGAGCAAAGGCCGAGCGGCGACGGATATCGTCGAGTTCGGCAACCCGAAGCAGTCCTTGAAAGCGCACCATGATTGATTCGCTTTCTTCAAGGGCCTGATTCAATGTGTGTTGGTGATCACTGTCCAGAGGCAATTGTTGGAGCTGATAAAGCCTTGCGCGCAACCGGGTCAGTGGCGTTCGTAGGTCATGGGCGACCCCATCGCAGACGCTCTTGACCTCATGCATCAGTTGCTCGATATGGTCGAGCATCGTATTCACGGCGCTTGCCAGCATATCCAGTTCATCACGGCGGGCTGACAAGGGCAAACGCTCCGCCAAGTTGCCTGAAACGATACTTTCCGTACAAAGCTGCAGGCGTTTGACACGACGCAACGGTCGGCGTCGCAACAAACGCCAGCCAATTAGCCCGGGAATCAGTGTTAACGAAAATCCCCACATCAAGGCCTGTTCGATAATCCCGCCCACGGCAGAAATCGAGCCGCCGTCACGCGCCAGAATAAGAATATGCCCGTCGGGTCGGCGTGCTAACAGCGCATAACTGCTTCTGGTTTCTTTGTCGGGTAACGCAATGCTCAGTCCGCGCTCAAGATAATGAACCTTGCCGTCATCGGGCAAACTGGAGCGAAGTTTGAGCAGGTCCCCGGCAACGTGCCGTCCTTCGGGAGTGAATAATCCGTAAGCATCGATCCCGGGTGTCGAATAGGCTTCGCTGGCAGCCAGTTCCTTCACCAGTTGTTTATCATCGATCTTTTGATAGTAATGGGCACGCTGCAGTAATGTTCGCTCTGCAACGGTTCCCAGATAGTGGGAGATTTCCCAGTACAACACACCGGTAAAGAGTGCACCCCAGGCCACAAAAAACAGGGCGTAGAAACCGATCAATCGACTACCGGACGAGCGCCATTCTTCAGTCTTTGGCAGCAAGGACATAACCGGCACCGCGTATTGTATGAATGGCGGGGGTCCCTTCATCGCCTTCAATTTTTTTGCGCAGCCGACCGATGTGAACATCTATGATGTTTGTCCCCGGGTCGAATCGATAACCCCAGACCTCTTCAAAAAGCATGGTGCGGGTGACCAGTTGGCCGGCACTGCGCATCAAGTAATTGAGCAGCTTGAATTCCGTTGGCAGCAGCAGGATGTGTTCGTCATTTCGCGTCAGTTTGTGCTCGACCAGGTCCAGTCGCAGGTTTCCGCAACTGAGTTGCGGATGGCTTGCATCTGTACTGGTGCGCCTTAGCAACGCGTCAAGACGCGCAACCATCTCGATAGCAGAAAAGGGTTTGGTCAGATAGTCGTCGCCGCCCGCGCGAAGCCCTTGGACGCGTTCATCCACATCAGAAAGCGCACTGATCATCAGGACTGGCGTCTGAATACCCAGACTACGCAACGTACTGACAATCGTCAGTCCATCAAAGTCGGGAAGCATCCGATCCAGGGTAATAGCGTCGAAACCTCCTGCAATCGCCAGGGCAAGGCCGTCTCGTCCAGTAGCGGCCCATCTTGAACTGAACCCATGGCGTTGGAGTTCAGCAATGATGACCTCCGCCGTCACCTTGTCGTCCTCTATGACCAGCGCGCAACTCATAACTTCCTCCATTGCTACCTGTACTCGGGCGACTCCGACGCAACGTCGACAGCCAATGCAGGCGTACCCTAGTGACCAACGAGCCCGCCGAATATTAAATATTTCTTAACCCACCTTAACCCCATCGCCAGCTAAAGCACGGATATATTCGCCACAACAACGGATCACTCGAACTGAAAGGATGAAAGATGTGACCCCTTATCTGGCTTTCTTTTTACTGACGTTCGGCTTGGTGTGTTCCTACGCGACATGGGCCGCAAAGACCACCAGCCGGACCGTTCTGCAACGTGACGCTGGCGCCAAAAATGGACCCGGCCTTCGAGTATCACCACGTCGCCCTGGACCTTGACGTGTATCCCGTCGGCTTCTACCTCGGCATTGCGCTTGAGTGCCGCTTCGATGCTGCGCTGGATCTCGCCGGCGTCTACCCGCGGACGAAGAGTGAGCCAATTGTCGATGCCCAACACGCCGGACAATTTGCGCACGAGCCGTTCCACGGTTTCTTTTCGGTATTGCCAGTCTACTTAGCCTTTCAGGGCGATCCACCCATGTTGCACGACGACTTTGATGTCGCCTTCGGCGACGGCGCTTACACCTTTGAGGCGCCTGAACGACGAAAAATCCTTGAGGTGAATCAACAAAGCGGCCGACAGCCCCGCGGTGTTCAAAACGCCAACTTCGGCCCCAGGTAGGCATTGGCGCTGGCGATGTCGTCATCCCCCAACGCGCCCACATCCGCCGCCAGCCGCAGTTTGGCCAGCAGGTAACGCAGCTTGGCTTCGAACAGATCGCGCCGGGCGGTGTAGATCTGTTCCTGGGCATTGAGGATGTCGACGTTGGTGCTGGAGCCAGCGAGGAAGCCCTTTTTCGAGGAGTCGAGTGAACGCTCGCTGGATTTGACGGCTTTTTCCAAGGCGCGGATGCGCGCTTCGCCGCTCTGCACCCCGCGAAATTCCCGGGTGGTGCCGGAGATGATTTCCTCGCGGGTGGCGTTCAGATCCTCTTCGGCCTGATCCCGGGTGGCGACGCTTTGCCGGGCGCGGGCGCTGACGTAGCCGCCGCTGTACAACGGAATATTCAGCTCCACGCCAGCCGAGCTGTAGCGGTTGCGCTGGTTTTGAGTGGACAGGGTTTCACTGTCGGCGGCGGTGTAGCCCAGCACCAGATCCAGGGTCGGCCAGTGACCGGCCTTGGCCTTGGCCACTTCTTCGTCGGCGGTGTTGACGTTCAAGCGGCGGGCCCGGATCGAGGGGCTGTTTGTCCCCGCGCGAATAATCCATTCCTGCAGATTGTCCGGTTGCAGCGGTGGCGTGGGGAAGGTGTCTTGCAGGGTGGCGATTTCATCGGGTGTCTGCCCGAGGTATTCCTGCAACAGTCGCCGTGCCACGGTCACGCTGTCTTCGGCTTCGATCAGCTCGGCCTGGGCCAGGTCACGACGGGCCACCGCTTCGTCGACGTCTGTGATGGTGCCGTCGCCGAGGTCCTTGCGCCGTTGGGTCGAAGCCACTTGTTCATTGAACGATTTGAGTTTGGCCGTCGCCAGTTCCACGGTCTCGTGGGCCAGCAACACGTCAAAGTAGCGCCCGGCCAGCTTAACGGCCGCATCCTGCGCCTTGCCGTCGAACACCGCCACACCGTACTCGGCCTGATATTCGCCTTGGCGATACTCGGCCATTTTCTGCTTGTTGAAGAGCGGTTGGCGCAGTTGCAGTGTCGCGCCCCGGGAGTTGTAGTTCAGGTCATTGGTCTGGCTATTGCCGAAAAAATCCGGCTGCTTTTGCGTGCCGTTGATGTGGTTGTCGAAGGCGGTGATGCCGATTTTCGGCAGCAGCCCGGATTGACCGATAGTGCGGTTTTCCAGCGCGGCATCGCGTTCGTGACCGGCAGAAAGATAGGTCGGGCCCTGGAACTGCATCAGGTTCCAGGACTCGCGAAGGTCCAGCGCCGCCACCGACTGAGCCAGGCCCAACAGGGCGACGAAACCGATGAACCGACCCCGGCTGCTCACGTCATTGCTCCTTGAACGCACTGTTGACGCGGTCCAGCAGCGGCTTCAACAGGTAGCTGAGCATGTTGCGCTCACCGGTCTTGATGGTGACTGACGCGGGCATGCCCGCGCGGATGTGATTGCTGCCGAGCAGGGCCATGCCGGCGGGCGTCACTTCGATCTGTGCCAAATAGTAGGGCTGTTTGTTGTCGTCGCTGACCAGGCGGTCGGCGGAAATGGTCAGCACCTGGCCCGGAATGTTCGGTGTCTGCACGTGATTGAACGCGGGGAACGAGATGGTCACCGGCAGGCCTGGCGTCATCCGGTCGATGGCTTGCACCGGCACCATCGCGTCGATCTGCAACGGTTCGTGGGCCGGCACGATTTCCATGATCTTGAAACCGGGCGCGATCACGCCGCCGATGGTCGACACGTTCAGGCCCTGGACCATGCCGTCGATGGGCGAGCGGATTACCGTGTGCCGGACCTGATAATCCAGGGCCTGCAAACGGTCGGTGAGGGCACTGTTTTCCTTCTGCACATCAGCCAGTAGCGACTGCACTTCCTTGCGGTAGTCGTACTCGCGTTGCAGGATGCGCAGCTTGATGTCGGCGACTTGGCCCCGCGCCCTGGCAATGTTGTTGAGGTTGTCGGCCTGCGAGGCGTTCAAGTCCGAACCGGTGCGTTCGAGCTCCAGCATGCGGTTGCGGGGCACGTAGCCTTCGGCGGCGAGTTGGCGGACCCCGACCAGCTCCTGATTGAGAAACCCTATCTGAGCCGAACGGGCACTGAAGATGTGCTGCAAACCCTTGATCTGCGCCTCGGCGGAGTTGAGCGACTCGCGCAAGATGCCGATCTCGCCCTCAAGGCTGGTGCGGCGCGTGGCAAACAGATGACGTTGCAGGTTGATGGCGTCTTTCAGGTGATCGTTGCCGGCATAGCGCTGCAACATGGCGGGGTCGAAAACCACGTCGGCGGCGCCATCGCGTTCGGCTTCCAGGCGGTTTTCCATGGCTTTGGTGGCGATGTACTGCGCGTTCACCACCCCTTGTTCCGAGAGTGCCTGGGTGGCGTCGAGCCGCACCAATTCCTGATCCTTGCTGACGCTGTCGCCTTCACGCACTAGAATCGCGTCGACACTGCCGCCGGTGATGTGCTGGATGGCTTTGCGGTTGCTGGTGACCTTGACTGTGGCGGTGGCGACGATGCCGGCGTCCAGCGGGGCCAGCCAGGACCAGAGCAGAAATCCGCCAAAGCCGAGGATCACCAGCAGCACGCCCCAACGTGCGGGGCGAAGGTCGTCGACATCGATACTGGCTGCCGCGCGCACCAATTCCTGGCCTCGCGGATCAAGACTCAAGGCGCCCATTTATTCTCTCCCGCGAACGGCTGACAGAGTTGGAGCGCCCACCGTCGGCAGCACGCTGGTCTGGCGCAACGCCGCGAACACTTCATCCCGGGGGCCGAACAATTGCGTGCTGCCTTCACGCAGCATCAGGACTTTATCGACGGTGCCGAGGATGCTCGGGCGGTGGCTGATCAGCACTGTGGTGCAGCCCCGGGATTTGAGGTCTTCGAGCACTTCAATCAGGGCTTTTTCCCCGGCGTCGTCGAGGTTGGCGTTCGGCTCGTCGAGCACGATGATTGACGGCTCGCCGTACAACCCACGGGCCAGGCCGATGCGCTGGCGTTGCCCACCGGACAGCGGGTTGCCGTCGACATCCAGGGGGGTGTCGTAACCGTGGGCAAAGCGCAGGATCATGTCGTGCACACCGGCCCGTTTTGCTGCCACGATCACCGCGTCACTGTCGACCTCACCGAAACGGGCGATGTTGTCGGCGATGGTGCCTTCGAACAATTCCACGTTCTGGGGCAAGTAACCGACCCAGGGGCCGAGCTCTTCCTTGTTCCACAGGTAGACGTCCACACCGTCGAGCCTCACTTTGCCGCTTTGCGCCGGCCAGATGCCCACCAGCAGCCGTGCCAGGGTTGATTTGCCCGACGCGGACGGGCCGATGATGCCCAGTGATTCACCCGGCGACAGGTTGAAGTGCGGCCCGCGAAGGATCGATTGGCTCATGCCCGGCGCCCCGGCGTGCAAGTGCTCCACCGAGAGCATGCCCAGGGGCCGTTGCAGTTTCATCGCATCGGCCCGGGGCGGAAAATCTTGCAGCAGTTGCTTGAGCCGCGCCCAGGCACGACGGCTGGTCAGCAGTTGTTTCCAGGCGCCGATCAGTTGTTCGACGGGGGCCAGGGCGCGGCCGCTGAGGATTGAGCAAGCGATCATCATGCCGGGGGTGATCGAGCCTTCGATGGCCAGCAGGGCGCCGGTGCCGAGGATCAGCGATTGCAGGGCGATCCGCACAAAACGCCCCAGTCCGCTGATATAGGCCGCGCGGTCGGACGCCAGGGTCTGCATTTCGAGAATCCGCAGGTGGCTGCCGAACCAGCGTTGTGTAATCGCCGGCAGCATGCCCATTGCCTCGATGACTTCGGCGTTGCGCAGATTGTTGTTGGCGAAAGTGCCCGAGATCTGTGACGCCAGATTCGCTTCGTTCAACGGCTTTTTGGTGGCGATTTCAGTGAGCCAGGTCAGGGATACCAGAATCAGCGAGCCGCACAGGGTGACGATCCCGAGCAAGGGGTGGATCAGGTAGGCGACGAATAGGTAAATGGGCGTCCACGGCGCATCGAAGAACGCAAACAGGCCGTTGCCGGTAAGAAACTGGCGTACTTGCGCGAGGTCTTGCAGGGCTTGCGCCGGGTTGCCGCCAGCACGCTGCAGGTTGCGCTCGAAAGCGGCGGTAAAGACACGCCGGTTCAGGGCCATGTCCAGTCGGTTGCCGACCCGGATCATTACGCGAGTGCGCACCACTTCCAGCATGGCCAGCAAGGTGTACAGACCGATCATCAGCAGGGTCAGCATCAGCAGCGTGGTGAGGTTGCTGCTGACCAGCGCCCGGTCATACACCTGCAGCATGTAGATGGCCGGCGCCAGCATCAGCACGTTGATCACGCCACTGAAACCGGCCAGTGAATAGAACGTATGGCGCAGCCGAAAAAACACCTCGGCAAATTCGGAACGCTGCAGGTTTTTCTTGTCCATCGGGAGGTTCCCGTGCCGTTGTTTTATGTACCTCAGCGTAGGGGAACGACTGTTGGTCGGATGACACCCCGATCCAGTTTTTACGCGTCAATATTTTATTGACGCTTTTGACAGCGTTTAAAAACAACGGGTTGGACACTGTCCTTTCAGGGGTTTGTGGTGAAGATGGCTTGTTGGCGGTCGAATTTCGTGCGACCTAAGTCTAATTATCGTCCTCAAAGCCTGCGGCACTTGCGACCAGTAACCAGCATCCGCCCGGGTTAGCTGCTATTAATCAATGTGTTCGAATACTTGGCCCTTTCAGGAGCGCGTCATGAACCCATTCATCCGGATTGGCATCGCCGATGATCATCCTTTATTGCGTGAAGGCGTGGCCAATACGCTGAGGAAGAGAGCGGATTTGCAAATCGTGGAGCAGGGTGGCAGCGCGGATGAAGCCCAGGCCATTGCGATACGAATGCGACCGGATGTGATGCTGATGGACGTCAATATGCCGGGCGACGTATTCGCCGTGGTGCGATTTATCTCCACCCAGTTGCCGGACGTAAAGGTGCTGATGCTGACGGTGTCGGAGTCTGAAGATGACGCCTATTCGGCGCTCGAAGCGGGCGCGCGCGGCTATGTGTTGAAAGGGGTCAGCGGGCCGGACCTGGTGCTGGCGATCCGGTCGATCGCCAGGGGCGAAACGTATATCACCCCCGAATTTGCCAATAAGCTGCTGAGCAATTTCAAAAAGCATGAGGCTGAAGTCCGCAAGATCGACCTCACCCATCGGGAGGAGCAGATTATTCGTGAGGTCTCAAAGGGCCTGACCAATAAAGAAGTGGCCTCAAAACTGTTGATCAGCGAAAAAACCGTCAAGTACTACATGACCTGCGTGATGCAGAAGTTGCACGCACGCAACCGGGTCGAGGCGGTGACGGCCCTCCGGCGTTATTGGGAGCGTGAGGCCGTCGGTCGCCTGCACATCGGGGTGGGTATTCATATAGATGCGCGGGGTGGTTCGTGACTAGAGGTTGAATTGTGCGTTCACTGATGTGCCGGCGCTGGACGACTCGATGCTGAACAACCCGCCCAACGATTCCACGCGATAGCGCAAACCCGCCAGCCCGAGCCGGGTCCTGCCGGCGGTCTCGACCACCATGGCGCCAGCTGCCATGCCCGGTCCACTGTCCCTGACACTGATGTACAACAGCCCGTCAATGTAATCGGCGTTGATGGCCTGGCCTCTGCCCTGGGCATGGCGGTACGCATTGTTGAGGGCTTCCTGGACAAACCGGTAAAGACAGAGCTTGAGTGGCAATGACGTCACCTCAGGCAGCGGCCCCAGCGACAATTTGACCTTGGTGCCGGTGCGTTGCTCGTGGCGCTGCGCCACCAGTTGCAACTCCTCCGGCAGGCTCAGGTCGTTGATTTCCGGAAGTGCCAGCCCCCGCGACAGATCACGCACCTCACGCAATGCATCGGTGGCTGCGCCGCGGATGGTTTCCAGGGATTCCTGATCGATGTCGGTGCAGTTTTCGGCCAAGTCATCGAGCCGGATGAGGATCAGCGTCATCAGTTGTGCCGGGCCGTCGTGCAAGTCCGCGCCGATGCGGCGCAGGGTCAGTTCGTTGATGCGTGAGAACTCCTGAGTCGCGGTGGTCATCTTGCGCTGTAGTGCAGCATTGCTGATGTGCAAGCGGGTTTGCTCCAGGAGCCGCAACCGCAATGCGACTTGCTGGCGCTGGATGATCTGGTCACCGCGTCGCACCAGGAAGAACAGCAACGTCAGCATCGCCAGCGTCGCGGCACCGACCACCATCCACACTTGCTGACGAATACGATTGATTTCCTGCTCCAGGCTGGTCGCCATTTCATAGAACTCGCCCACCGCGATGATTTTTCCGGTGTTGAACTCCCGCAGCGGCGCATAGATTTCATAGAGCGGTACGTTGAGCTTTCGCTCGAACTCGTTCTCCTCCTGATCCAGGTCCTCAAGGTCGGTGACCACATTGCCCTTGAGCGCCTCGGCGATTTCATCCATCGGGAATTTGCGATTGGTGATGGATTTATCGGTGCTGTACACCACCGTGCCGTCCGCGCGCCAGATCTTGATTGAGACGATGTGCCGTCTCAGTGAACGGCTGTCCATCAGGCGATCCAGGGATTCGACGCTGGTGGGCGACAAGCCGTTGTCGCGACTCATCTCCTGCACGTAGGGTTCCAGAAACGCTTCCATGTAATGAGCGCCGGCTTCGGCGGCGCTTTGTACGGCGGCCCGTTCGATGCGTGCGCTCACCAGTTTGCCGACGAAAAACATCGTCAGTCCCAGGATCAGTGCGGCGGCAATCACGAACTGTGTGGAGCGGCTCAGGTTGCGCGCCCGGGCCTTGAATCGGGTACGCCAGATTGCCCGCTGGCCACGCTCGCGAGGCGGGAGAGGCTCGACCAAAGT
Source organism: Pseudomonas sp. 65/3-MNA-CIBAN-0223 (assembly GCF_040310425.1). Taxonomy (NCBI): domain Bacteria; kingdom Pseudomonadati; phylum Pseudomonadota; class Gammaproteobacteria; order Pseudomonadales; family Pseudomonadaceae; genus Pseudomonas; species Pseudomonas sp. 65/3-MNA-CIBAN-0223. The sequence goes on along the minus strand of NZ_JBEOPV010000024.1, from coordinate 30,193 downwards.
CTCAGTCTGGTCACCGACAAAAGTCTCGTTTTTTGATTCGACTTTTGCATCTTTTGCCATCGGTCCGGTTCCCTGATCATCGTGATAAGTCGGTTGGAAAACCCTGCAACTCAACGGATATCTGGAGATTGCCATGTATGAGCTAAAGCGCTTCACCCTCAATCAAAACGATATTTCGTTTCTTGAGCAGCAGGTTACATTTCCAACCATTCATGTCGTGGGTTACAACGCCGCCGGTGAACCGCTGTACGGCTACAGCGGGTCGGATGGCAACGTCCATGTGCTCGGGATTCTCGGCAGCTTCAACCCTCTGGATATCCCGGCCGGCGAAACCCGCTGGTACAACGGCGCACGGGACCCGATCGGCTTGCGCGATGTGTCCGGGCACTTCAACAACCTGACCCAGGACGGTCAGGCCTGGGGCAGTTTCGGGCAGAACTTCATTCGCCTGACCCACTCCGACTACACGCACTACGTTCATCAGAACCTGGATAACGCCGCATTGGCAGGGCCGGGCGTTCCCGTCGATGCCACGCCCATGACTGACAGTAGTTCACTGTATAGCGATCCGACAGCTTCGCTGGTGGACTACACGCCACGGATGATCAGCCAGACCATCGTCAGCGGCGGGGTGACCTTTGCCACCGATGCCAATGGGCATATCCAACACACGGCAAACGGCGTGGCCATGGTGACGGATCCGGGCATCCTCGGCACCATCGGTGAAGTCGATACCACCTCGCCGGACTCTGGCCAGTACTACATCCGCAACCAGAACACCGTCAGCGGCGACCCGTCGACCACCGGCTGGTTCACCTTGTTCGGACAGTTCTTCGACCACGGCCTGGACTTCATCAACAAGCCTAATCAAAACGCAACGATCACCATTCCCTTGGCGCCGGATGATCCGCTTTACGGCTCGATCGGCCCGGACGGGCAGCCGGTTTACTCGATCAAGGTGCACCGCGCCTCGGTCAGCGAAGTGGACGGGCAGGGCCAGGCGCAATACGTCAACCTCGACTCGCCGTACATCGATCAGAACCAGACTTACGGGTCCAACGAGGCCGTGACCCAGTTGCTGCGCCAGTGGGTGGCGGACCCCAATCACCCTGGCCAATTCATCGCCGGGGCGGCGCTGTTCGACGGCACGACCTTGAGTGATGAAGCGGCCTGGACCCTCAACGGGGTGCTGACCCATCAGACCCTGCCAACCCTGAGCGAACTGCGCGCCCACGTGCTGGCCACCGGTCGTGACGACCTGACCTGGGACGACATTGCCAACTTCCGCGTCCGGGATGCCCACGGTCATGTGCTGGATGCCGACCCGACCACCGCCGGTGTGCAGGCGGTATATACCCGCGAAGCGATCCTGCTGGACATGAACCCGCACTTCGACGATGTGCATATCGATCAGGCGAAGCTGATGTCGCTGGATGCGCACATCACCAGCATTACCTTCGATGCGAACAACCCGTATGGAATGGTCATCAACTACGACAACTCGGGGCCGAAGAACCTGTTCAGCTTCGTCAACTTTGCCGACTTCACCATCAGCGCCGCACCCGGCAGTGCCGATTTTGCGGTGGCCAACGAGTTGCTGCTGCAATCGGTGGGCGACCACTACATTGCCGGTGATGGTCGGGTGAACGAAAACTTCGGCCTGACCGCCATTCACCACGTTTTCCACGAAGACCACAACGTGCAGCTGATCAACCTGCAGAACGAGGTGCTGGGGCAGACCGACGTCAATGTGCGGCATAACTGGCAGGTACATATCAGTAACGGCAGCGGCGGTTTTTACACCGATGCCAATGGCAACTTCACCCTGGCCGATGGCGTCATCGTGTCCTGGGATCAGGACAAGTTGTTCTATGCCGCCAAGCTGACCGTGGAGATGGAATACCAGCACGTCGCAATCGACCAATACGCGCGGCTGATCACCCCGGACTTGCCTGAGTTCGTGACCTACGACTCGAGCATCAACACCAACATCTCGCTGGAGTACGGCCAGGCGGCGTTCCGTTTCGGCCACTCGCAATTGCGCGAAACCATCGACGCCCTGGAGAAAAATGCCAGCGGCGGTTACGACCTGACGGGCGCGATTACGCACTATGCGTTGGAGCAAGCGTTCCTCAACCCCGGTGGTTTCGCCGAAGTGGGTCCGACGGCCATCGCGTTGGGCATGACCCGGCAGATCAGCAACGAAATCGACGAGTTCGTCACCCCGGCGTTACAACAAGGCTTGCTCGGTCAGCCACTGGACCTGGCGACGATCAACCTGGCCCGTGGTCGCGACCTCGGCCTGCCGACCCTGAACCAGGCGCGCCAGCAGATCCACGATGCGCTGATTGCCGAACGGGCCTCACCGGCCGGCGCGCAGCACCATACCAACCTGATCGTCGATGGCCTGACGCCCTATACCAGCTGGAGTGACTTCGCCAACAACATGATTCACCCCGAGTCCCTGGTGAACTTCATCGCCGCTTATTCTTTCGACGGTGACGTGGCTCATGCTCAGGCGATTATCGATGCAGATGTCTCGGGTCTTACCGTCAACTATGCCGGTGGCAGTGTCACGGCCGAGCAGGCGGCGTATTTCCTTTCCGGCGCGGCAGACGCCAACGGCAATCATGTGGCTGGCTATGACGGCTATAACGCGATTGACCTGTGGATCGGTGGCTTGGCCGAAAAGCACGTCTACACCGGGCAGCTGGGCACCACCTTCAACGCCATCTTCGAGGATCAGATGGAGCGGCTGATGGACGGTGACCGTTTCTATTACCTGTACCGCCTCGATCTTGGCCTGCCGGCGATGACCAACCTCAACGAACAGGTGGTCACCGAGCAATTCAAAGACATCATCGAACGCACCACCGACGCCCGGCACCTGGCCGGTGATGTCTTCGGCTATGCCGACAGCTACGTGGAACTGAGCTACACCGATTCCGGCGCGAGTGCCACGGCCTACAAGAGCGAGCACAAGTACGGGACGCTGATCGCGGCCAACCATGTGGGCGTCTACTCAACCGGTGGCTCGGGCGGGATCGGTGGTAACGGCCTGCTGGTCAGCCTGACCAGCCCGGAAACGCATACCGCGCAAACCTATATTCGGGACTACCGTCCGGACCAGGGCACGAACCCGGACGGCACGGCGGCGGTGGGTTACAACTCCCACGAAGTGCTGGTCGGCACCGACTACAACGACTGGCTCGACGCCGGTGACGGTGACGATACGATTTACGGCGAAGGCGGCGACGACATCCTGGACGGCAAGGCCGGTGCCGACCATATCTACGGTGGCGACGGCAACGACGTGATCTATGGCGGGGATATCGAAGACTTCCTCGATGGCGGGGAAGGGGACGACACCATCTATGCCGGGACCAGCGCAGGCGCCCTCGATGTGGTGATTGGCGGTAACGGCAACGATCACCTCTATGGCGAAGCCGGGATTGACGAGCTGTACGGTGGCGCCGGCAATGACTACATCGATGCCGGTGGCGACACCGACCTGGTGCATGGCGGTGACGGTAATGATGAGATTTATGGCGGCGATGGCCCGGACATCCTGTTCGGTGAGGACGGCGATGACATCATTTCCGGCGGCTCCACCGGCGACCAGGAGTTTGGCGGTGTCGGCGACGACATTCTGTTGCCGGGCCTTGGGGGCGCTCCGGGTCAGGGCGACGGTGATGAAGCCCTTGGCGACGTGGGCTTCGATATTGCAGCCTTCAGCGATGTGAACATCGCGCTGGACGCGGCAGCAGACCTCAACAATCAGAATATCGTCGCGGCACCGGGCACTGCAGTGCTGTTCCAGCCGTTCAACGCCTTGCTGGCGGACATTGAAGGCTTGATCGGTTCACGCTTCAGCGATGCCCGTGCGAACACGGTCACGCCGGCCAATCCGCTGGCGGGCCTGATCGGTAATGCCACGGAGAACTGGTTGATTGGCGGCAGCGGTGACGATGTCTCCCAAGGCAACGGCGGCAATGACGTGATCGTCGGGGATTCGATCAAACTGGCCGATCTCAATCACTTGCTCGCCAGTCAAGGGTTTGCCGAGCACTTCACCGGTCTGCAATCGACCCGCCCCGACTTCGTCCTGGGCGATAACCATCAGGCCGCCGGCACCGCCGATGGCGCGGCGGACACGGCCATCTACTCGGGTAACTATGCCAATTACAGCATTACCAAGTTCACCGACACCCGGCCGGGCGGCGAGCTGATCACGGCGTTCAAAGTGGTGGACCTGCGGGTGGGCGCTGCGAACGTCGATGGCACCGATATTGTCATCGGCGTTGAAAAACTGCGCTTCGCCGACCGCACGATCAACCTGAGCATCACCAATCACCTGCCGACCGGCAATGTGGTGCTGTCGGGTTATGCCACCGCACCGACCACCCCAAGTCGTCCGGTGCCGGCCCAATACCGGCTGACCGCCAACACCTCGGCCATCCAGGATGCCGATGGCTTGCCTGGACCGAGCGGGTTCTCCTATCAGTGGCAGGCACTGGTGGGGGCGACCTGGTTGAGTATCGCCGGGGCGAATGCGTCGACCTTTGCACCGACTTCGGCGCAGTTCGGCCAGCAGCTGCGGGTTGTCACCACGTACACCGACAACAACGGCACGGTGGAACAACTGACGTCAGACCCTTCGGAAGCGGTAGGACGCTTCATCGAAGGCACTAACTCATTCTTCTTCGGTGATACGCTCAATGGCACCAACTATCAGGACATCCTGATGGGCTATTCGGGCAATGACGTCCTCAACGGCGGGCTGGGTTCCGACTTGCTGGACGGTGGCGCCGGTAACGATACGATGCGCGGCAACGCTGGCAATGACGTCTACATGGTCGATGCCAATGGCGATGTGGTTCAGGAGAATCTGAACGAAGGCACCGACACGGTCATGTCCTCGGTCAGCTATACCCTGGGCGCCAACGTCGAAAACCTGACCTTGCTAGGCTCGAACAACATCAACGGCACCGGCAACACGCTGGACAACGTGATCCATGGCAACAGCGGTAACAACCAACTCAGTGGGCTGGCCGGCAACGACTCGGTCTTTGGTGAGGCAGGCAACGACACGCTGCTGGCCTCGCAGAACGACGGCAACGACCACTATGACGGTGGCACGGGCACCGACACCTACGATTTGTCGGCCACATCGGCGCCAGCCACGGTCGATTTGATCGCCGGAACGTCAACCAGCACCCAGACCGGCAGCGACTCGCTGACCGGCATCGAGAACATCACCGGCAGTTCGGGCGACGATCACATCCAGGGCGATGGCGTCAGCAACCTGTTGCAAGGCCAGGGCGGCAATGACTGGATGGACGGTGGCAGCGGTGACGACACCCTGGTGGGTGGACAAGGCCTGGACAGCCTGTTCGGTGGCCTGGGCAATGACACCTTCCGGGCATCGGTCAATGATGGCAATGACAGCTACGACGGCGGTGGCGACACCGATACCTATGACTTGTCAGGCACATCGGCCAACGCCACGGTCAACCTGTCCACCAACTCGGCCAGCAGCTCGCAAACCGGTAGTGACACCTTGATCAGCGTCGAAAATGTCATCGGCAGCAGCGGCACTAACACCCTGACCGGTGACAACGCCAATAACGCCCTGACCGGGCAGGGCGGTATCGACACCTTGAGTGGCGGCGGTGGCGCCGACACGCTGGCGGGTAATGGTAACCGCGATACGTTGACCGGCGGTGCAGGGGCGGACATGTTTGTGTTCAGCTCGATCAATGACTCGGGAACGTCGGCCGCAAGCCGTGACGTGATCACGGACTTCTCGCACGGAACCGACCATATCGATCTCACCCTGATCGATGCCCGGACCTCCGGCGCAGGTTCCGCCGGTAATCAGGACTTCACCTTCCTCGGCGAGTGGAACGGCACCGGCAACGAGTTCAACAACCAGGCGCAATTGAAGTACCACTTCGTCAATGTCGGCGGGGTCGATCACACCTATGTGGAGGGCAATGTGAACAGCGGCAATGGCGCCGACTTCCAGATTGATCTGGTCGGGCATGTGGCCCTCACTGCGAGCGATTTCGTCGGCGTGGTATAGGTTGGCAGCGTAAAAAGGGCGCCCCTTTTCATTAAGGGGCGCCCTTTGTTTTTTGCAGGAACCAACGTGAGCTAGACCACGGCGCCAAACAAGTGCCCCACCAGCGCCGTAATCCCCATGGCCAGCGCCCCCCAGAAGGTCACCCGCCAGGCACCGGTGATGACCTTGGCGCCGCCGGCCCTGGCGGCAATGGCGCCCAGTGTCCCGAGAAACACCAATGACATGCCCGATATCCAGGGCACCACGCTGTGCTCCGGCGCGACAAACGTCACCGCCAGGGGCAGGGCGGCACCCACCACAAAGCTGGCGGCGGAGGCCAGGGCGGCCTGTAAGGGTTTGGCGGTAAGGGTGGCGCTGATACCCAGTTCGTCCCGGGCGTGAGAGCCCAGTGCGTCATGGGCCATCAATTGATCGGCCACCTGATGCGCCAGTTCGGGTGATACGCCACGGTGCATGTAGATGTTGGCGAGCTCGATGTGTTCGGCTTTCGGGTCACTGGCAAGCTCGGCCCGTTCGCGGGACAAGTCGGCGCGCTCGGTATCGGCCTGGGAGTGCACGGAGATGTACTCGCCTGCCGCCATGGACATGGCGCCGGCCATCAGCCCCGCCATGCCCGTGACCAGCAACGTGGCGTGGCTGGCGTTGGCGGCGGCGACGCCGATCAGCAGGCTGGCGGTGGAGACAATTCCGTCGTTGGCCCCAAGGACGGCGGCGCGCAGCCAGCCGATACGATCACTGCGGTGGGACTCGGTGTGTCTGTGCATGAATTTCATGGTTGAGCGCGACTCACTGTCATTAGGCGGTTCACATCGGACGGGTTTCAATCTGCGCCTGCAACTGGCCGCCGACAATGGATATTTCCTTGAATTGTTGGCCGTCGCGAAGCACGAACAACGCGTCCATCCCGCGTTCCTGAGCCAAGCGTGGGCCTTCGGTTTCACCCAGCACCATCAGCGCCGTGGCCCAGGCATCGGCGAGCATGCACGAAGCGGCCACCACGGTGACGGCGGCGAGCGGGTTGCACAGCGGCGCGCCAGTGGCCGGGTTCATGGTATGGGCATAGGCTTGACCGGCCACGTCGACCCACCGTCGGTAGTCCCCGGAGGTCGCGATCGCGGCATCGCCAAGCTCCATCACGCCCATGACTTCACGCACGCCCCGCTCAGGTTTTTCCACCGCCACGGTCCAGCACTGGCCATCGGGTTTGACGCCCCGGGCGCGCATTTCGCCGTCGATGCCGACCAGGTAGCGGGTTATGCCCAAACCTTCCAGGCAACGGGCCAGTTCATCGACGCCAAACCCTTTGGCGATGCCATTCAAGTCAAGGTGCAGCTGTGCGCGTTTACGCACCTGATGACGTAATGGGTCAATCACCAACGCTGCGCTGGCTGACAGCCGGGTGCGCGGCGGCATCGTCGCGAGCGCCTGCTCTGTGACCGTCTGCTCTCCGGGGCCGAACCCCCAGGCATCAACCAGATCACCGACCCCGATGTCGAAGGCGCCGCCGGATTGCTGACTGACACGCAGTGCCGCAGACAACACCGTTGCCAGTTCCTGGGGCACTGATACCCATTCCTGCTCGGGGGCGGTGTTGAGGCGGTTGAGGTCCGAGTCGGGTTTCCAGGTGGACATTTGCTGGTCCACCCGGGCCACGGCGCGCGCCAGGCGATGGCCAATTGCGTCGGTATCGATCCCGGCCCCGGCATAAAACAGGGCGATGTAGCGCGTGCCCATCGTTTCGCCGTTCAGGCTATAGCGTTGCAACTCAGTAAACGTCTTCACGGTAGCGTCCTTGTGCCTTGAGGGTCAGCACAGTCAGATTGAGAGGTGCCAACACTTCATCGAGGGCTTGCATCACGCCTTTGGCCATTTCGCGACTGCCACACACCAGCACCTGGGCACCTTTTTCAATCAGCCGGCGCAAGGTCAGGGCATCGCCGATCAACCGATCTTGCACATAACAGCGGTCCTGAACCTGAGAAAAGGCGGCGCGCAATGCCGTCAGGCGTCGGTCGGCCAGATACTGATTGAGCTGCGGTTCATAGAGAAAATCCGAGTCCGGGTTGCGCCCGCCCCAATACAAGTGCATTGGGTGTCGCGCCTTGTTGTTGCGGATAAAACCGGCCAATGGACCGATGCCGGTACCGGCCCCGATCAGGATCACCGGGTGCGTGCCCGACGCCGGGCGAAATTGCGGGTTGGGCTGGATAAACGCTTCGATCTGCGCACCAATGTCCAGGCCATGAAGGAATTCCGAGCACACGCCTGCGTTGTGTTTGCGAACGCAGATTTCCAGCACGCCGTCCTGCGAACCACTGGCCAGCGAGTAGAAACGGGGGATCGGACTGCCCGGAGGCAAAATCCCGACCAAGTCACCGGCCAAGAAGTCCGGCAGCGCGCCGGGTGCCTTGAAGCGCAACACGTGGGTCGGTGCGTTCACCTGTTCGCCGTAGACAATGCGCTCTGTCAACTCCAATGGATGGGTCTGTGGCCGCTGCGGGGCATGGACCAGTGTCAGGTCATGTTTGAGCACGTCGCCCAGCGCGTGGCCCCAACGTGCAAATTCCTGAGAGGATTGGCGGTTGACGGTTTCCAGCCCCAGTAACGGCAAGCCACCGGCCTGCAACATCGCGTCCTGCACCTGATGGGCGAACTGACAGAACTGCGCAAACTGGCGGTCGCCAAAGCCCAGCACGGCAAAGGGCTGGCCGGGCTTGAGGCCGGTTTTGGCCAACCGCGCCAGGAACTGCGAAGCCGAGGCTGGCGCGTCGCCGTCACCGTGGGTCGCGGTGAGGATGATCACGCGCTGGGCGCTGCGGTAGTCGTTGGCGTATTGATTCATCGCCGCGCTATGCACTCGGTGTCCGGCCAGGTGCAAGGCGTCATGCAAGGTCTTGGCAAAGCCCCAGGTGCTGTTGTTTTCACTGCCCACCAGTATCACGCTGTCGGCAGAGTGGGCAGGGCTGTTGTGGCCGATGTTTGGGCTCGCCTTGCGGCGGCGCCACCATAACAGGAGGCCGGTGACGCTCATCAACGGCACACAGAGGGCACAGAGCCCAAGCGGCAGGCCCAACCACCACAGGCCTTCACCGGTGTGCAGCTGATAGATCAATTCATAGAGGTTGTGCATCGAGTCGTGTGCCTGATAGGACAACAAAGCGCCGCTGGCCTGATCCACGTAGCCGTCGCCCTGGGCCGTGCGCCGGGAAAACACGTCCTTCGGGTTACCGGGGCTGGGGTAGACCAGCTCGCGCAGGTCATTCAGGTCGGTGGCCTGCAAGGCTTGCAGGTTCGCCACCGGCAAGGCCGGGCCGGCGCTGACGTGGGCGGGGAAGGCGGGTTCACTCTGACTGCCGTCGGCGATAAAACCAAAAGTGGTGGCGGACATGTAAAGCCCGCTCAATGCCGACAGCAGCAGCCCGAGCAAGGCCAGTCGCCCGACTTCAGCATGCCAGCGCTGGCTGAAGGTGCCGTGCAGTGGCCGCAGCAGGTTGCGCCAGCCACCCAGGCGCCGGGCCAGCAACAGCGCGCCGGACACTGACAGCATCAGCATCAACAACGCGCCGACTCCCGACACCCCATGGCCCGGCGTGCCAAGGAACATCGAGCGGTGCAGCTCTTTCACCCAACGCGTGAACGCGGAGGGTGCATAAGGCGCGAGGCCTTCTCCGGTCAGTGGGTCAACCGTTTCAGCCCCGGCCTGACCGTTCTGGTTGTAGTAGACAATGACCATCCCGGACGCTGTGCGCTGGATCTGCTCCACGCCCGGAAAGTGACTGGCGACACGCCCGGCCAGTTGGCCGACGTTAAGTTGCCCGGCCGCGGTGGCGGTGTTGTGCAAGCGTTCCAGCGCCGGGTCGACCGACAGGATCGCGCCGCTGATGGCCAACAGCATGACCAACAGGGCGGCGATCAGGCCGGGCAGGGAATGGGACTGGCGAAGCATGTTCAGCCTCCAGAAAGGGCAAGTGCTACAAATCGTAAGTAAAGGACTCGACATAGGTGCTGCCGGTTACCGGCTTGCCGGCGCCCTTGGACGTCAACGGCACGCCGACATCGGCGCGAGCGTCACGTTTGTCCTCGACGGCGCTGTCGATGCGGATCTGATACCCGGCATCGATCAGGGTGTCTGCCAGCTCGACGCTGACCTTGAGCGTGCGCCCGCTGCCGACACTGGCGCCGCTGACGCCGTCAAACTCGCTCCGGTTCATCCCGCTGCCACGGGCCCAGTCGCCCAGGTGCTTGTAGTACTTGGCCTTCTTGCCGGCCACCCACAGGGTTTTCTGGTACTGGCCGTTGGCGTCGGTTACGTAGATCGCCAGGTAAGCATCATTGCCGATGTAGTCCTTGAGCTGGGTGGTCAGGGTCACTTCCCGGGCCTGGGCCAACCCCGGCAGGGCAATGGCGCCGGCGAGGCAGGTGGCTGCGATGATCTTTTTCATGAGGGTGTCCTTTTGATCGTTAGGTCGAGAGCCTGGACCTGCTTGCTGACAGCAACCTGAAGCGCAGGGAAAACTCATCGACAGGCGGACATCATTCGGTCAGCGGGCTGCCGAGGTAATCCCTGGCATCGCCGTCGTCGCGGAAATGGATCTCGAGGGTGCGCAGGCGCAACGAGGCCGGTGAGTAGTTGGCTTCGATGACGTTGCCCTTGCGGTCCAACCCCTTGAGCTCGTAACAACCGTCGTCGACCTTGATGCGTTGCACGCTCCAGCCGTATTGCCGCTCGACCTGCTCACGCAGGTTTTCGCGCGGTTGCCAGTCGCTCACCGGGTCGCTGCAGTCGTCGTCGGCCAAGGCGTAACCGCTGAGCATCAGGCTCAACAGCGCGGCATGGGCAATAAAACCTGATTTCATGATCTGTCTCCTGCCGAGGTCGGCGTCTGTGGCATACCCTAAGGTGCATTCCTGACAACCAGCTGAATCTTCAGATTCACGTCAGGTAGGGCGATTAAGGTGCGGCACAACAATCACCACAGGAGGTGCCAGATGCGGGTTTTATTGGTCGAGGACGCGCCAGGGTTGGGGGAAGCGGTGCGCGAGCAGATCGCCGATGACGGCCACGCCGTCGATTGGGTGCAGCGCCTGGCCCATGCGCGCAACAGCGTGCGCACCACGCCTTACGACCTGATCCTGCTGGACCTGATGCTGCCCGACGGTCGCGGGCTGGATTTCTTGCGTCAGCAGCGCTCGGCAGGGGACGTGACCCCGGTGATTATCCTGACAGCCCAGGATCAGATTTCCGATCGCATCGCCGGCCTCAACGCAGGCGCCGACGACTACCTGGTCAAGCCGTTTGACCTGTTTGAGCTCTCGGCCCGTGTGGCGGCGGTGGCCCGACGTTACAGCGGCAACCCCAATCCGCAGATCAGACTCGGCGATTTACAGATCGACATGAGCGCCCGCACCGTGCAGCGTGCCGGCACCACCGTGGACTTGACGGCCCGCGAATGGGCGCTGTTCGAAGCGTTCGTGCAGCGCCCTAGCGCGTTGTTGTCCAAGTCGCAGCTCGAAGAGCGGCTGTATGCCTTCGGTGCCGAAATCGAGAGCAATACCATCGAGGTGTACATCAGCCGGCTGCGCAAAAAACTGGGGCGCGATCTGATTGAAACCGTGCGCGGCATGGGCTACCGGTTGGCGGCCGCATGAAGTCTTCTTCGAGCCTGCAAAAACGCCTCGGCCTGGGGCTGACCCTGGGCATGACCTTACTGTGGCTGGGCGCGACTGTCGGCGCCTGGCTGGTGGTGCAACATGAGTTGAACGAAGCGTTCGACAGTGCGCTGGAAGAGACCGCGCAACGCATCTTGCCGCTGGCCGTGATGGAAATCAGCAACCGGGAGGAACCCCGTGAAGCGCAGCACGTTGCGACGTTGAAAATGCACAAGGAATACCTGACGTACCTGGTGCGCGATGCCAGCGGCAAGATCCTGATGCAGTCCCACGACGCCAACCCGAAGATCTTCAATCAACAGCCGACTGAGGGGTTTACCACTTCTGAAAAATACCGCTTGTACGGCGCCAGTGCGTTGCGCGAGACGCTGTTTATCGAGATAGCCGAGCCCCTGGATCACCGCCGTGAAGCCGCGCGGGAGGCCTTGTTTGCCTTGTTGCTGCCGCTATTGGCGCTGATTCCTGTGAGTCTGTTGGGCACCTGGTTATTTGTGCGGATCAGCCTGCGCAGTGTGTTGGCGTATCGTCGTGCGGTTGAGGCGCGGGGCGTGGGTGACTTGTCGCCAATCAAGGTGGCCCGTCTGCCGGCAGAAATCGACCCGTTGGCCGAGGCGGTCAACCACCTGCTGGAGCGCATGCGCAAGGCCCTTGAAACCGAGCGCAGCTTTACCGCCAACAGCGCCCATGAACTGCGCACGCCACTGGCCGCGACCCTGGCGCAGATCCAGCGGTTACGCCACGAGGCGCCCGAAGGGCCGTTGCGAGTGCGTGCGGCGAAGATCGAAAATGCCTTGCGCGAGCTGGCACGGCTATCGGAAAAGCTCATGCAACTGGCCAAGGCCGAGGGCGGCGGGCTGTTGTCCGAAACGCCTCAGGACTTGATTCCATTGCTGGCCCATGGGGTCGACGAGTGGAGCCAGCGCGGCGGCCAAAGCATTGAGTTGCATCTGCCGGGCCAGGCCAGCGTGTACTCGAACATCGACCCTGACGCCTTTGGCATCTTGTTGCGCAACCTGATCGAGAATGCGTTGAAGTACGGCGCAACCGATCAACCGGTGGAAGTCAGCCTCACCGAACAGGCACAGCTGCGGGTAGTCAATGGCGGCCCGGCGGTACCGGAGTCGGTGTTGCAGCACCTGACTGAGCGCTTTGTGCGAGGTCACCGTGAAATCAGCGGTTCAGGACTGGGCCTCGCGATTGCCAAAACGATTGCGCAGGGGGTCAACGCGCGTATGCAATTGATCTCTCCTGCAACCGGTCGACAAGAGGGTTTCGAAGTGCGCGTCTGGTTGCCGCTTGAACGAGCCCCATGAAAGACAGGACACCGTTTCCCCCTTACGATCGCGCTGATCCTCCTTGAGTGCATTCTCTTGGGGATGAATGCCCGAGGTTCTAAAAAGAATTTCGATGGCCACCGTCAGTCATGAGACTGCTCCCTTTCCTGCCCTTTGACGTTTTTCCTGAAGCCCCGGAGATTCATCAGGAATAGACAAACCTGTAAGGCGATCAATGCAAACGCTTCTGCATAGGCTCCCCAAATCACCCACAACACGTTGCTCAAGCTGAAGCATACAAACCCGATCATCCGCCGTCCTGACCGCTGCGATCCGATTAGCCATGCGGCGAGAACGGTCACAAGCATCGCGGGCCATTGAACCCAGTCCAGATAAGCCAAAATCTCCTCCCAACACCTTTCGATGCACTAGATCGCTAAGCACCGCGTAATTTCATCGGGGCTTTGATGGTTAACTACGGTCACCGATTTCCCCAGTATGTAGCAGGGATGAAGCTGACCATTAGGATGTGTCGTGACAACCACGGATATCAATGACCAGCCCTCATGAAGCTTCAGGTTTGATTCGTACCTTCGACTCCCTGCGCGATGAGTTGGTGGACTTCACGACCATAACGTTGGACGTGCCCGGGGTCGGGAAATCGCAAATGCCCCGCAGGCCGATGCGTCTGCCGCGCTATGCTGACTTGGTCGCCGAGATGCTCAAGTAATTGCCAGCTCGCCGCCTTGGTCGGCTGGACAAGCCTGCTGCGGATTGTCCGTCTGCGCCAGCGTACGCTGATCCTCACCGGCGATATGCCCTAGATTTAGCGATGGTCACTTAATATGAGATTGGGGCAGCAACGCCGCTCAGCCCTGAGGTTGACCGAAGTCCCACACATATGATGCGCATTGGAATATAAGGATGATGTTGACTAAAAGGCGCAGATCTTTATTGGGTTTCATTCTCATGGCTGCCGGCTTGGTCGGTTTTTCGGCCCTGTTACTGCTTAAGTCAGAAACTCAACGCAGGGAGACACGCTTCTCGGATTACGTGCAGAACATCTCGAGCATCGTGCGAAATAAGCTTGATACCAATGAAGCGGTATTGTCGGGGTTCTCTGCCTTTCTCCAAGCGGTCGATCAGAGCGACACGGAAGCCGCAGCCCGTTATGCGTCAGCCGTATTGTCCGCATACCCTCATATTTACATGCTTGAGGCGGCGAGGGCGGTTCCCATCTTGGAGCAGGCTGCATTTGAGACTCTGATGCGCCGCACTTGGCGTCCGGACTTTGAGCTCAAAGACTTCCCGAGTCTCACCCAGCAACCTGCCCAGCATCAGGCCTACCTCAGTGAGACTTGGCCTGTGTTGTTTATGTACCCGCCGCTTCCCGAATCCAGTTCCATCTATGGCGTTAGATTGGAAACCGTTGGGCATCTTTCCTACGCGTTGGCCCGCACTCACAATAATCCGAAGCCGGTTGTATCACCTGTCTTCTCTATGTACGAAGGAGGCAGCGCTTACATTCTCATGCAGTCCGTGAGTCGGCCCGAAAATCTAAGGGAGAGCAATCGGCCCAATTTTTTCGGAAGCACCATGGTGTCTTTGCTTTTGATCCAGACCGGCTCGCTGTTGGATGCGGTCAATGATTCGAACATAGATCCCTTGGTTCATATCAGCGCAGTCATGAAAGCCGGGGCAGGGTCTGAAAGTAACGTGTTCTCTACGAACGCCAACAATGCTGGCTTTCTTGATCGTCTGATTTTGCCGCGCCTGACTGATCGAGTCGAAATCAGAAGTACCTCGCAACCGATGACACTGCTGTTTGAGCGTCAGTTACGTTTTGCAGACGTTTTGACTGCGCACGCGCTGATCATCCTTTCGGTTCTCGCCGCGGCTCTCTTTCTTATTCCAGGGATACTGATACGGCACTTCAGGGCGATAGAAAGAGCTGAGGTTGAGCACGAAAGATCCGCCTATCTTGCGACCCATGACGTACTCACCGAACTGCCAAACCGCTACCTATTTGCTGATCGTTTTCAGCAAGCCTTCTCCGGTTGGAAAGAGCGGGCGGAACCGTTTGCGGTGCTGTTGATCGATCTGGATCATTTCAAACAGATAAATGATCAGCACGGTCATGAGATCGGTGATCAGGTTCTTCAAGCGGTCGCAATTCGCATGCTTCAGGCCACTCGCTCGACTGATACGGTCGCCCGCTACGGAGG
Source organism: Pseudomonas sp. 65/3-MNA-CIBAN-0223 (assembly GCF_040310425.1). NCBI lineage: Bacteria > Pseudomonadati > Pseudomonadota > Gammaproteobacteria > Pseudomonadales > Pseudomonadaceae > Pseudomonas > Pseudomonas sp. 65/3-MNA-CIBAN-0223. The sequence continues at coordinate 14,939 of NZ_JBEOPV010000024.1, read as the reverse complement.
AGATGAGTTCGTGATTCTGATTAAGGATTTATCCAACCCCGGAAGTGCTGAAACCAGAGCAGCGAGGGTGCTCGACTCCATTGCGGGTACAGTCGTGACAAGCGTTGGGGAGCTTTCCCTTTCTTGCTCTATCGGCGTCTCAATTTGCCCGTTGCATGGACAGAGCCTCGACGCATTGCTCAAGGCAGCGGATCAAGCTATGTACGGGGTAAAACAGCTAGGGCGCAAAGGTATTGCGATCACTGAATACCCAGAACCTTGAGATATTTATGATCACCAAGTCATTTCACAACACCGCTTGTCGCACGGTCTCGGTCATCGTGGGGTTATGGAATGCGGTTGCGACTTCTCGTTCGAAGGGTGATGAGACGATAGGGGCGGGTGGGGTCGTAAAGTGGTCAGCGAGTGCCCGTGCTTAGAGCTGGCCTTTTTCGATCAATGGTATTGAGTCTGGCGCTTTAGTGGGAAGGCCCGCATTTGCGGCGTCCTCAGCGTGACGAATCAACCTTACGAGTTTCATCGCGAGCCTAGGCAGCGAGCCATCCGTCAAAGTGACGTACGGAGGTGATGGCATAGTGATATCTTGGTATCCACCAGCCTCAGTAATGGCTTGAAAGTAGGCAATCAAATGCACGATGACTTCAACACCCAAAGCTCAGACGCTATGAATCTGCTGGTGCAGGCTGCTGCCTACTCGGCAGACTGCACCAGGGGACTGCTTGTGGGTGGAGTGCCAGGGAAGTGGTCGATTATCGCCAGTTACGGCGTGCAAGAAGACCTGGTCGTCGAGGCCCCTACTGAAAGCTTTCTACGTGAGGTCGTTTCCCAAAAAGCTTTGATCGCAATCAGTGAAGCCGCAGGACAGGTCATGCCTATCTTGTTTCACCGGCTTATGTATTTCCGAGAAGGCTTTCTGATTGGCCTAGCCGTCCGTGGGGCGGACAACAGTTTGTTGGGCGTTTTGCTGGTCAGCAGTGCTGAGCCGCAACAGCGCTTGAGTGCCGCGCAAACATACGCCTTACAAACGCATGGCGCTCTTTTTAGTAAGCTGATTGAGTCCAAGGGAACCGAACCTGTCCCGGCTATTGATCCGTTGATCGAGCGCTTGAGGCTACTTGAGTCCGTGGTGGTCAATGCGAAAGACGCAATCCTGATCACTGAGGCCGAGCCCATAGATCAGCCCGGCCCGAGGATTGTTTACTGTAATCCCGCGTTCATCACCGCTACGGGTTTTAGCTCTTCAGACGTGATCGGGCTAACCCCTCGTATTCTCCATTCGGAAGATACGAGCAGAGCGACTCTCGATTCAATTCGTGCCGCATTGTCGAAGTGGGAGCCCATTGAGGTTGAGCTTATCAACGCGCGCAAAGACGGCAGCAAATTCTGGGTGCAACTGAGCATCGTTCCTGTCGCCGACGAGCGTGGGTGGTTCACCCATTGGGTTTCCGTTCAGAGGGATATCAGCGAACGCAAGGAAGCCGAGTTGCTGGCACTTCAGGCTCAGGCTGATAGAGACGCGAAGGTCGCGTTGGAGACGCGGCTGCTAGAGAGGGAGCGCATTGAAGAGGAGCTTTCATATGCAGCCTTTCACGACGATCTGACCTTGTTGCACAACCGGGCTTATCTTATGTCCAGGTTGCTGAGTATGTTCACTGCGAGCAAGCCTCACTATGTACCTGCGGCCACGGTACTTTTTCTAGACCTTGACCGATTTAAATTTGTCAACGATAGCCTTGGCCACAGCGCAGGTGATCATCTCCTGAAAGTCGTCGCGCGGCGCCTTGAAAGCTGTATCCGGGGAGACGATATCTTTGCCCGCATTGGCGGCGACGAATTTGCAATTCTACTGGCTGGGGATGAAACGGCTCCTCTAGCCATTGAGCTCGCTCAACGCATCGTTAGCCAGCTCAGCCAGCCAGTTGCGATTGATGGCCAAGATATTTTCACGTCCTGCAGCCTGGGCATTGTCACAACTGACGCCTCACACGAAACACCTGAAGATTTGCTTAGAGACGCTGATGTAGCGATGTACGCCGCTAAGAAGAAGGGGCGTGGCCGCTGGACGATATTTGATGCCTCAATGCGAAAGGCTGCTATTGATGCACTCCTGATGCAGAACGCGCTGAAGCAAGCCATTGCGCGCGAAGAGTTTTCAGTTGTTTACCAGCCGATTTATAACGTCAAGACCGGTGAAATAAGTGGCGTCGAAGCTTTGGTCAGATGGCTACATCCAGAGCTGGGGCATGTGCCTCCAGACGTCTTCATCCCGGTAGCGGAAGATATCGGTGTCATTCATGAGTTGGGCCATTGGGTCATGCAACAAGCTTGCACAGAACTAATGCGCTGGAAGCACGAATTTCCTTCTCTACGATTGCATTTGAATGTGAACGTATCAGGTACTGAGCTCATTCGTCCTGGTTATGTAGCTCAAGTCAGCAATGTGCTGTCGACCACGGGAGTTTGCGCACACGAGCTCCAGATTGAAATTACGGAATCTGTTTTTCTTCACGAACCTGAGATGACCGCAAGCGTGCTGGAGGGGGTTCGGCAGCTAGGTATTCGCGTGGCGCTTGATGACTTCGGTACGGGCTACAGTTCCCTAGGATATATTGATCGCTACCCGCTCGATGCCATCAAAATCGACCGTTCCTTCGTTTCTAGAATGATGTCCTTCGACCGAAGTGATGCCATCATCAGAAGTATACTTTCCCTTGGCAGGACGTTGAATTTGGCTATCACAGCGGAGGGCATTGAGACGCTCGCTCAGCTCCAACGATTGAAAGAAATGGATTGCCCATTCGTGCAAGGGTATCTGTTCAGCCCTCCAGTACGTGCGGAAGAATTATCTACATTGCTGCAGTCCTGGTCAGCGAGCTGAGGGATAGTAAATTGTGGTGAGCCTGTCGTAGTTGCTTATGATAACGATGCGTCCCCAACGTTTTTATGGCCATTTCGAAATTCTATATGATTCGGATGCCAACGGGCTGGGGACTAATGACGGCCCGGCTTGTTAGTGTTGATTGAAAATTGACACAAAACGGAGTGCAGAAAAACGGGCTGCGGCGATCAGAATCCGCGCCACTCGAGTCCAGTCTTGGCCGGAGGACTTTATTCCAGAAGGGTTCTCACTAGCGGCGCGATTAAAATCAGAGTTGTACAAAACCTGTACATAAGATACGGTCTGTACAGATTTTAACGATAGCGAAAAATTTCGCTGCGCTCAAGCAGCAGGGGTTACCCATGCAATTGATAAGCTTTGGATCTAATGACATCGAAAATACTCTCGCCAAAATGTCGGCTGGACAGCTCGATAAGGTTGCATTTGGAGCTATCCAGCTGGACGCGTCCGGTAAAATCCTGCAGTACAACGCTGCGGAAGGTGACATTACGGGCCGCAAACCGAGCGAAGTAATTGGAAAGAATTTTTTCCGTGATATTGCACCTTGCACCAATAGACCCGAGTTCCAAGGGCGCTTCGCCGATGGTGTCAAGAATGGCAGCCTCAACACCATGTTCGAATATGTCTTCGACTATCAAATGAAGCCCACGAAAGTAAAAGTGCACATGAAGAAGGCCCTCATTGGCGAAGCCTATTGGGTTTTCGTAAAGCGTCTCTGATCCCTCGTTTACACTAATCAGCCAGAAAGGATGACCTTGAACCGACTTGAACTGGATAAAGCCAGTATCCTGGCCGTTATAATCTCTGTACTGGCTGATGAACTGAAAACCCTGCGCCACCTCTCTTCACACCAGACAGGTAGCGAGCGCTGGAGCGAGTCGACCCTGATAGGGGACTTACAGCAAACATCCCTGCTTGACCACGATGGGATCGCCATAGGCGCCGACTCGCTGGAGCTCCTGAGTTTTGCGACCAGTGTCGCGATGTTCTTCAACATCTATGAAAGCGGTCTTGAAGACTATCTGCTGCGCTTCCAGACACTTGGGGAGTGGGCAGACCTGGTTGTCACTGCCCGCCAGCGGGGATCCAAGAACATTACGTTCGCTACGTCTGGAAGCACGGGTACACCTAAGCAATGCTCACAGCAATGGGATGGCCTAGTCGCCGAGACAATTTTTTTTGCTAAATACTTTGGCTCTGACTCGACTCTTGCGCCGCAACGAATCATCGCACTGAGTCCATGCCATCATATATATGGCTTTATTTTCAGCATATTGTTGCCCTTACAACTGCACGTGCCGGTGATGCGCGCGCCTAAAGCACTGGCAATGGCCCACCAGCGCGAACTACGGGCAGGCGACCTGATGATTGGCTTTCCGTTTATCTGGCGACAATTAAGTCGTCAGGGCAGCCGCTTTCCGTCCGGGATTACAGCGATCACCTCTACTAGCCCCTGCGACCCTACGATAATCAGCGAGCTCAGCAGTCAAGGCGTGGATCGCATGGTCGAGGTCTACGGCTCAAGTGAAACAGCCGGAATCGGGGTTCGAAGCGATCCCGGGTTACCCTTCCAGCTACTTCCGCGATGGCAACACGGCAGTCATGCCAACACCCTTGCCGAGTGTGAAACTGGCATTGAGTATGAATTGAGTGATCACGTGAAGTGGCTGGGCCATGCACATTTTCTGCCTGAAGGTCGTCGCGATGAGGTTGTACAGGTGGCTGGGATCAATGTGTTTCCGTCTCGCATCACCGAGCGTTTGCAGTGTCTTCCCGAGATTGCGGCTGCAGCTGTTCGGCTTATGTCCGCACACGAAGGTGACCGCCTGAAAGCGTTCATCGTGCCCGCCGAGGATCATGTTGACCAGGAGGCTCTGGAGGCATTCCTGCATGCTTGGTGCATGCGTAATCTAACAGCAGTGGAACGCCCCAAAGCGTTCACTTTTGGCCCGACGCTGCCGCATAACTTAATGGGTAAACAGAGCGACTGGTCTATAAAGGGCGGGGTTTCTGCGGAGCCTTAACCAACGGGAATCTTGTGCTGAGGCGGTAATCGCCTTGGCCCCCTCCGGGGTAGAACCCAAGCGTTCTATACGAACCTGGTCGACCCAACGGCGCTAGGGCCAATATCCAGGCTGGCACAAACATCGGGAACTGACTGACCCTCGTCCAGCACCATGCTGGCGGCCTTGAGTTTGAACTCACTGGAATAAGATTTACGCATATCCAAACACCTCAGATTTGGCCGCCATGATAGCGCCCGATTGAAGTGTCCAAAATCATTAGGCCAGTTCACAAAGACGATGGTAGTGATGTGTGTGCACTCATTCATGCTTCAGAAATCGACCGCGATGATCGGGAGAAGGCGATTGGCAGGAATCATATTTGCCAAATAGCCGGTAACGGTTGAGGGCGATCTTGTTGTACATCCAGTCGCGGAACGGGCCAGGGATGATTCGGGCGACTTTCAGCCAGCGCCATGGTGCAGGTAAGCGATCAAAAATTCTGAACATCGCATCGGAGCGAACGTGGAATTGGTGATCAGCGATTAATACGATTGTGTTGAACTCATGCTGGGGTAGGCCGGCCCACTCCAGCAAGGCCTGACCCTCAGGAGACTGCACCGTCGCTAGCTTGATCCGATGTGCCCGGTCATGTCGGATGATGAATTTCGCCCACCCATTGCAGAGTTTGCAGGTACCATCGAATAGAACGACTGCTTCGCCTGGTGGCACTAGCCGTCCGCTTCCTGAGCGATGGGGAGCCATATTCCCTTTCAATTCACACTCCATCTGAAACAGCCTATAGGCATTGTGTGTTGTTTGAGGATTCTCGGCCTCAAGCGATCCTTTCTATGGCGCCTACGCGATTATCCGTTCTGGAACGGCCTTAGGGATCAAGTTCATATCACGCAGTTTGTCGAACACATCGAAAAATGCCTGATCGCTCGCCTGGTAGGCGGTGAAACCCATGGCCCGGCTCTTTGACATATCCGTGACAACTTCGATGGGCCGACCCAGGTCTGCGTCGGTGTGCCATGGGGAGACCAGACGCCCAATATCGGGTTCTTTCAAACCGTGTTCCGCAACTATTTGCGTCCATACGGCTTGGTCGTCAGCCATCTGCTTCTCAAGGGGTGAGAGTGAAGCGGGATAATCGGCAGCAGGCAAGTCGAAGTATTTGGCGATCCTGCTCCACATCCATTTCCAACGAAATACATCGCCGTTAGTGACATTGAATGCCTGGTTGGCTGCAGCCGGCGTGGTGGCTGCCCACAGTTGTTGTTTCGCCAACTGCCGGGCATCCGTCATATCGGTGAGGCTGTCCCACTGCACTCTTGATCCGGGAAACACAAAAGGGCGATTGGTTTGTTTGCAAATCGAGGCGTAGACGGCGAGGGTGGTTGCCATATTCATCGCGTTCCCTACGGCAACCCCGGTGACGGTATGGGGGCGATGAACGCTCCAAGTGAAGCCGTCCTTTTCAGCGGCGGCGAAGAGTTCGTCTTCTTGGGCGTAGTAGAAATTTTCGATGTCCAGACGACCCTGCTCTTCGCGAAAAGGTGTTTGAGGAAGGCTTCCTTTACCATACGCTTCGAACGGGCCGAGGTAGTGTTTGAGACCAGTAACCAGTGCTACATGCTCAACACTCCTGGCCGGGCGAATGGCGGCGAGTACGTTGCGTACCATGGCGGCATTGACGCGAATATTCTCGGCCTCCGTGGCTTGCCTTGACCATGTGGTAATGAATACATGAGTGGGTTTCAAATCCGCCAGCGCATGTTCCAGCGACGCCGGATCCTGAAGGTCTGCCGCGATAGGGATCATTCCGGGAGCCTGCGACGGATGTCGCGACAACGCAGCGACCTGCCACTTGTTGTCGATCAGTAACTGACTAATGGCGCTGCCAACGATGCCGCTGGCGCCCACGACCAATGCTGTCTGGGTCATACGTTTCTCCTTGATGTAGAGTTGGGAGTCCGCATCAGCAACAGAGGTTCAAACTAAACCGGATCCGCATTGGCCTCTCTTGTGTGCCAATGTGTGCCAGGCAGATCATTCGCGCCGAATAATCGCTTGGCCATCCACCATCTCCGCTGCTTCGCCCGCCGTGTCAGCTCATCTATGAAATAGGCATACGGATCATGCCCATTCATGCGTGCTTAGATATCCAGGCAAATTTTGCCGAAATGCTGGTTGGTTTCCTGATACTTGAACGCTTCGACAATCTCGCTCAAAGGGAAATGACGATCAATAATCGGGCGCATGCCATTAGCATTGATGGCTCGGATCATGTCTTGCTGCTGGCTGCGGCTACCCACCAATACACCCTGCAGACGCACTTGCTTGATCAGTGCTGGTACAAAATTCATTGCACCGCTTACGCCACTCAATATCCCGATGATGGAGATGTGACCAGCAACCCGAATTGCAATCATCGATTGCTCAAGCGTCGCAGGGCCGCCGACTTCGATGATGTGGTCAACACCGCGGCCACCCGTTAGAGCGCGTGCAGTTTCGCCCCAGTTAAGGTCTTTGCGGTAATTGATCACATGATCAGCACCTAGCGCTTTCAGACGTTCAAGCTTTTCGTCGCTTGAAGAGGTAGCAATGACGGTAGCACCGGCCATTTTAGCGAACTGCAGGGCGAAAATTGAAACGCCACCAGTACCTTGGACTAGCACGGTGTCGCCCGGTTTTAGGGAGTCATCGGCCATCAGGGCGCGCCATGCAGTAAGGCCGGCGGTAGTAAGCGTCGACGCTTCAGCATGGCTGTAGCCAGTAGGCGCGAGAGTGAACGATGTGGCTTTGGCCGTCACTTGCTCACGGGCGTAGCCGTCAATGCCATCACCTGGCACGCTAACAAAGCCTTCAACCAGTGGCACACCGTTGATCCACTCCGGGAAGAAGGTGCTGACGACCGAGTCACCCACCTTGAATTCAGTGACATCTGGGCCGATAGCAATGACTTCACCGGCACCATCGGCCATGGGGATGCGTTTTTCGCTAGGGCCCCACATACCGCTGACCACCGCGAAGTCGTGGTAGTTGAGCGAGTTGGCGTGGAGGCGTACGGTGATTTCGCCACGTGCTGCGGCTCGGACTTCGCTGCTGCCAACCACAACCTTTTCATAGCCGCCACCGGGTTGGACGAAGATAGTTTTGCTGCTCATAGGGGTTTCCTTATATTTTCTAATTACGCGAAATAACGAAATGAAAATTGAAAAATTACAATTCGATAATCAGCCTAGCCGCAAAGTCATCAATCGCCTGCTGATTGCGCCTTCTTCTCGCCATGTGTTGAGCAATTCCGCGTAGAATTCGCGTCCATCTTATGCCACCAATGCCAGCGATATAAGCTTCGCTGCCGCCGAGAGCTGGGTAAATTCGCAATCAAGAAAGAGTCGCATGCCGTTAGAACTCCGTAATGACCAGGGGTCGCCTGGATATGTCGCAGGGGATCGAAGGCCAGTTCGTGAGACGGTCACGCTTTAAGCACGTCATGCAAGTGATTGAGCTGACGGGCTTATCACGCGACTGCCGAAGGAAAGGCTTTCGCGAGCGTTAAGGGGCTCTCGGATCGAAATCGAAGTGGGGATGTGACGTCTATGCAGGTCCCCGATGACACCAGTCAGTAACAATCCTAGTAAAATTTGTCGAGCTAAGTACCACTCCTTTGAGATGTCCTATGAACTCTGAATTAACTGAAGAAGAAATGCGTCGTGCCCTGTTCGGTACGGATGAGCCCGAAGTGCAGGTTTCTGCTCCTCCGGTGCAGGAGCCTGTGCCCGAGGTTGTACTTACCAAGCCGGTTGAAGCTCCGATAGTTAAGAAAGCAGTAACGAAAGCGTTTACGCCTAGGCTTAGGGTCACGCTCCGGGTTGGTAATGAATTTGAGGGGAAGATGCACGAGTTGATTCACGAGGCCGATACGTTGAGCTCGTTGCTTGCCGAGCAAGAGGCCGTGAAGGCTGCCAGGAAGAAGTACAAGTATGTTGAAGTAGTATCGGTCAAGTCGATGTAGAGACGCTCCTAGCTTCCTAGTTTAGGCGGTTAATCGTGCCTGCGTCAGGATCATTGAGTATGGTGCCAGCAGTCGCGCTGTGACAAACCGAGTCGTTGGCGACGGTGTGCGACTTGTCGCTACGGGCTTTCATACTTGCCTATCCGCGCTCAGCTTGCTTCATGCATAGATGGTTGTTGGCTGACAATTAGCGAATCCAAGTCCCATGCGCGAGGCTAGTGAGATTGAGTTTTTCATAGGAAAATCTCTTAGATAGACCCTTTTCGGGCAGGACTTGGAGGTTCCGATTGGTGAACTGGGATTGGTTAGCGAGAACCCGGGCTTTTATGCTTAAAAGCGACGGCCAAGCTTTTTACGATGCATCCAATCGACTCATGTCCGGTCGTGCTTCTCATCGGAAACTGACTGCGGTCGCTTGCGATAGTGGCCTATAGCCGCTAATAGTGAGGAGGTGCTTGGAGAGGGCGTGAAGATGATTTCGAGATTTGTTGTTGTCCCTGCAATCCCAACGGAAACGGGATCAACGCGTAAAGGAGTGCGCTTTTACTGCCAGACCGCACCAATAGGCTTCAACCTCTACGACAATGAGGGAAAGCTGCGTCTGAAGACAACCTATCAGACCCGGGAAGAAGCGGAGAGGGAGTGCCTGCGGGTTAACCTGGAGCGGCTTCAGAGCGTCCTATCGGAACGGGAATCCGTGCCCGCTCTATAGGCATTCAATCCCGCATAGTTATCAGGGGCCGGATTTCGAAACGAGTGGATCAGAAGCTGGCGGAAGCACGACTTACTCCATTCTGGCGTCGATGCTCGGTATTCAGGAGCGAACAAACTGCGTCTGCCTCCATCCTGACTTTGAACACACCATGCTTGCTAGCTGAACCTCCCTCTACAAGATCAACGACTCTGTATCGCTTACTGCCATCGTCCAGTGTGGTGTTATCCCGGCGACACCGCCATCGCCTACACTTCATAGGTCTGACTGCGTAGCAAACTCCTCTTGAAGCAGGTTCTGAACAAACCATGACCACATCAAAATTGCCCGTCCGTGCATTGATGCTGATGTTTGTATTGTTTGCGGCACTGCCGCTCCGAGCCGCCCAACTGGACCCTGGCTGGCCACGTGAAATTGTCCGGGAGGACGCGACCCTCATCTACTACCAGCCACAGATCGACGACTGGAAAGATTTCAAGGAGCTGAGCGGTCGAATGGCATTTAGCATTACCCCTCGCGGTAGCAAACCACAGCTCGGCGTGGCCGCGTTCCAGGCGCATACCGATGTGGACCTCGACAACCGCACGGCACTTTTAACCAATCCGCAATTCGCCAGCACCGCGTTTCCCGGTATGGACCCGCAAACCAGCCAAAAGCTGGATCAACTGGTGCGCACGTTTCTCAATCCACAGGCTTCAATGACCCTGTCAGTCGATCGCTTGGTTGCGAGTGTACAAAACAAAAATTCGCCGCCCGTGACAGAGGTCAAGAACGATCCGCCAGCCATCTTAGTGAGCTATGCGCCGGCGATCTTGCTGTATGTCGACGGGGAGCCGACGCTCGCACCGGTCCAGCATTCAGACCTTTCGTTCGTGGTAAATGCCAACTGGCCACTGTTCACAGACTCGGCCAGCCACCAGTACTACCTGTTCACCGGACAGTCATGGATGACCTCGACCGACCTGAAAAGCGGTTGGGTCGAAACGAAAGCGCTTCCCGCCTCGATGTCAAAAGTGCCGGCGGATCCGACGTGGGCAGATCTGAAGCCCTTTATTCCGCTACCCAAAGGGCAAAAGGCCGAGGCGCTTGGCGTGTACTACAGCAGTCCCCCTGCCGAGTTAATTGTCTTTGACGGGCCGCCGGTCTACACCGCGATACCCGGCACCCAATTGGTGGTCGCCAAGAACACTGAGAGCAATGTGTTCGTTTTTTCTCCGACCCGGACGTTCTACTACCTCACCGCCGGCCGATGGTTTTCCGCTCCCGGTCCTGGCGGGCCGTGGACGTTTGCAACGAACCAGCTGCCGCCTGACTTTGCCCTGATACCGCGTGACAGCGAGGCTGCCTGGGTCCTGAGTTCCGTGCCCGGCACACCAGAGGCCGAGGATGCGGTACTGCTCGCACAGATCCCGACAACCGTTGAAGTCAACCCTGCTGCGGCGGCGAGCGCCGTCAAGGTGTCATACAGCGGCGAACCTGAGTTCCAGCCCATTGAAGGCACTGCACTCTCATACGCAACGAACACGCCGGACAAAGTGATCAAGGTCGACAATCGTTACTATGCCTGCACTCAGGGCGTGTGGTTCGACTCGTCGACACCGGCGGGACCGTGGCAAACCACGACTTCTGTGCCGCCCGCCATCTATACGATCCCACCGAGTTCGCCCGTCTACAACGTCACGTATGTCACGCAGCAGGTCATGCCTAGCGGCATGGTGCAGGCAAGTTACACGCCGGGGTACCTCGGTGTGTTCATCGCAGGCGCAGTCGTTGGCGCGATCATCGCGCAAGGGAACGGGTATTACTATCCGCCCTACATCGGTATCGGGGGCGGTCGTTATCCTTCGTATTACCCACGTCCGATGCCCTATGCCTATCGCACATACAACCCTTACACGGGTGCCAGCGGCATCAGAAGAGACGCTTACGGGCCCAATGGCGGCGCGCAATGGGGGGCGTCGTACAATCCCAACACTGGCACCTACGCTCGAGGCGCTGCTGTGTCGGGGCGATACGGCAGCGCCGCTGTCGGCCAGGCCTACAATCCTTACACCGGGGCCTATGGCGCGACGCGTCAAGGCTCGAATGCTTATGGCCAGTGGGGTAGCTCCGTCGTGACGAAGGGTAACCAGTGGGCGGCGACTCAGCATCAGACGACGGCCAGAGGCTCGGTGGGGACGTACCAGAATTCGGCAGGCGGCAAGGCCATTGCCGGCACCAGTATCAATGGCCGTGCGGCGGCGGGCAAAACCGCGAGCGGCGATATGTACGCCGGACGTGACGGCAACGTCTATAAAAACACCAACGGGAATTGGCAAAAATATGATGATGGCTCCTGGTCTTCGGTGAACAAGCCCACGCCAAAAAACGCGTCACCGCCAACACAAAGCGCGCAACCAAAACGCGCTACCGCAGGCGAGGCGGCCAGTTCTGCCACCAACGCGCAACCTGCAAAAAAAACGCAACAACAGCGCACCGAAGTCAATGAGGCAACCACGCAGCAGAGGGCTCGGAGCGCTCAACAACAGCGACCGGCTGCATCGAGTGCTAACAGACCGAGCGCAGGTGTTCAACAGAGTCCTGCCAGCGGCTATAACCGCGCAAATGGCCAAGCATCCATGGGTGAGTTGAACCAGGATAGGCAAAATCGACAGAGAGGTGCGGACCAGACTCGGCGCCACGTTCAGACCCAACGCGGCGGCGGTGACTTTCGCCGTTAGCGAACAATCAAACCAGGTGGCGGCTATTTGACTTCATCGAGTTATAGTTCACGTAGCCGAACTCACTGCTGGGCGCCGCCACGTGTTTGCCGTCCTTAGACCAATACATGAGCCAGTAGCCCGGGGCCTGCCAGGCCCCGGGCTACTGGGCGGCTCGGCGCTGGTACTTGGGCGATGTGCTCACAGCAGCGGCAAACCAGCTTGGGACGAACATGGCGGATCACCCTGAAACGTGCCGGAATGTACTCCAGCACCTCAGACACATCCTCCTCCAACTGACGAAGCGTCCCACCACAACCGGAGCATTGCGACTCGGGCGGATGAACATGGGTTTCGCGGGGGAGATGTTCAGGCAATGGTTTACGGCGGGAAACTGTACGAGGTGCTGGCTCAGTGATGGGCATCACTTCGTCCTGGCTGACCTCCAGCTCTTCAAGGCTCAACTGAAGTTGGTCGACCATCGCATCCAGTTGCTTGGAACTGCGACCGGACTGCGTGCGCCGCAATTTGGCGATCATTATTATCAGGCGCTCAATCTCTGCCCGCTGGCCATCCCACCACAGCAATTTGATCCGATCACCGCGTCGTCCGCGAAAAGCAAAGATGGGGTTTGGGGAGCAATGGAACCAAAAACCAACGTAAGCCTGCCACCGCCGCTCAGTGGCCCTTCCCCAAGCATTGGGCTTGATAAAACAATTGCACATCTCGGCTTCGGTCAAAGGGGAGCAGCGGGACAGAGAGCACACTTAAGCTCGGATATTCTTGCTTCTCTACCTACCCGCAGACTTTCCTGGCCAGGTCATATGTTGTTCATGAAAACTACCTCTTTACCGGAACGGGATTTCGACACCAAGGTGTCTAATACAAACGACCCCACCGCTGACAATTCCGTTCCGCAAACCAGAGTCAGATGCGGCGCCATCACACCAATGTTCTCATGCGATATTACGAACCTTCGCTCGTTGCCAAATGTCTATTAATGGACGTTTGCTTAAGTGCGAATCCTGGAACGGAGACTACTTAATGAGCAAAGTAAACGCACCTCGCTGCATGAAAATTGGAGTTTTTGGTGTAATGTTAGAATAACAATCACGGAGCGATTTCCCATGTCCAAGCTCGCAGAATTCCGCCAACTCGAAAAACACCTGGCCGAGCAACTCCAAGCTCTCGAGGCGTTGAAAGGCGACGCTGGCCTCAAGAAAGAAATCGAATTTGAAACCAAGCTACGCGCTCTGCTTGCCGAGTACGGCTACAACTTGCCGAACGTGATCGACCTGCTCGATCCGCAAGCTGGCCGTCGCGCTCCAGCAGCCGGGCCCAAGTCCAAAACTCGCAAGCCACGCCAATTGAGGGTCTACAAAAATCCGCATACCGGTGAAGTCGTCGAAACCAAAGGCGGCAACCACAAAACGCTGAAGGAATGGAAAGCAGAACATGGCTCCGCGACCGTCGAGTCTTGGCTGACCAAGTGATTTTGGTTTGAGTACAAAAGGGCCCTTCGAAAGCCCTTTTTATTTGCAGTTTATTGAAGTCAGCGACCAAATCCTCAACCGGCGTTTCCGGCTATCTACTACACCTCCATTCGTGTGCTTCGCAAACCTTCAACAGAGGCAAAGATGACGAATTCAAGCTGGGCAGATCAGGTGGCGCTTGTGAGTGGAGCGGGCAGTGAGCTTGGAATCGGTATGGCTATTGCCCATCGTCTTGGGGCTCAAGGGGCCAAGCTGATCGTCACGGCAAGCAGCGCACGCATCAATGAGAGGGTTGCGGAGTTACGCGCGGCCGGCTTCGAAGTAGAGGGTCGACCGGTAGACTTAACTCAAGAAACTCAGGTTAGTGAGTTCGTCGCTTGGGCTGAGGCTGTCTGGGGCCGCATCGATATTCTTGTAAATAATGCCGGTATGGCGATGCAAGGGAGTCCAGAACCGTTCGCCGAGTTCACGAATACGAGCCTCGAAACCTGGAATCTTTCCATCGCTAGAAATCTGACAACTGCGTTCCTGTTAACTCATGGTGTGTTGCCTGGGATGCGGGAAAGAGGATATGGCCGCATAGTGAACATCAGCTCAACCACCGGCACACGAGCCAGTAATCCAGGAGAGGCTGCTTACAGTGCAGCAAAGGCCGGAATGGTAGGGATGAACATGAGTCTAGCTCTTGAGGTTGCTCATCTAGGTATCACTGTGAATTCAGTTGCTCCTGGTTGGATAGCTACAGGGTCGAGTACTCCTGATGAAGTCAAAGCAGCACGCTCTACACCTCTCGGGAGAGCGGGGCGGCCAGAGGAAGTGGCTGCAGCCGTTGTATTCTTGGCTTCACCTGAAGCGAGTTACATCACCGGTGAGTTGCTTGTGGTGGATGGAGGCAATTGCTTGGTTGAGAACAAAGCTAATTAAGACTTTTTAGTCCCTTCTGCGACCGTTGAATCCTGGCTGACCAAGTGATTTTGGTTGGAGTACAAAAAGGCCCGAGAGAGCCTTTTTTGTTAAACACGACGAGTGAATAGACTAGGGAAACTCTGAAAAAGACTTCCCGATCTGGTGAAATACGCACCTCACACGAACAGAACGGTTGAGCCCCGATG
>NZ_JBEOPV010000023.1:0-90480 GCF_040310425.1 Pseudomonas sp. 65/3-MNA-CIBAN-0223 | reverse complement strand
TCACCTCCAAGTCACCAGCGAGGCCACCACAGCCAAGCTGGTTGCGCTTGCGCGCAACGCGCCATGCCTGGCGCACGAATAAAAAAGACGTCCCGAAGGACGTCTTAAAATTCACCTCTGCTGAAGGAGCTTCTAAAGGTGAATGTGGAGCTTCAACTGAACAGCAATGAGTTTCAGACTTTCACAGACTAGTTACTTATCTGTAGCAATCTAACCAGATGCGCTAGCTAGAGTGCTATTAACTCCAGATAATTATAAGGAACTCAAGCTAACGGGGAGATGATTAAAAAATGACATTTTTGTAATCTTTCTAGAGGGAACGGGATGCTCGTCTAGGGCGAATCATCCCGTTCAGGCATTACAGAATAGCTAATGGATACTCAACAATCACACGAACTTCATCCAGGTCCGACTCAAATGCGGTTGCGCGAGTGTTAGCTTGTCGCAGGCGGAAAGACATGTTTTTCAAGGAACCTGCCTGAACGACGTATTTTACTTCGATGTCGCGCTCCCAACGCTTCTGGTCAGTCAACGGGTTCCCGTCCGCATCACGCCGCATGTACGTCGCGTTAGCGTTGGAGTAGTCAGCGTCAGTGCCACGAGCGTAACGTGTCATAAACGACAAACCAGGCACGCCATACGAACTCATGTCGAGGTCGTAACGAACCATCCAGGAACGTTCTTTAGGCGAGTTGAAGTCGCTGTACTGGATTGAGTTGTCGAGAAAGATAGAATCCGACTGGCGCAGATAGTCGAAGTCGTCGTTACCATTATTTCGCTGGTGAGAAAGTGCAAGCGAGTGCGCACCATACTTCACGCCAACTTTGCCGCTCCAGATATTGTTGTTAAACTCACCCAGCAGTTTTTTGCCTTCATCGACAGCCTTGTAGTAGTTCACGCCACCGAATACGGAAAGCTCATCCGTCAGTGCGTAATTCAACCCTGTGCCGGCATAGTATTGATTCCAAGCGTCTTTGAGACGGCTGGAGTAAAGACTGATGATGACGTTTTTGTTCAGACTATAGTCGCCACCAAAGTAGCCGACCCAAGGCGAGTTAACAGGCCCTGCATAGAAGGTCGCAAAGTTGTCACGCATATTACTGGAGACTGGCTGGCTCATCGCATGAAGACGACCGCCCTCAACCTTCAAACCTTCAATGCTGGTATTGGTCGCCGTCACACCACGGAAGCTTTCCGGCAGAAGTCTCGAATCACCAGCAGCAACAACCGGGTTGGAGGGGAACACATCACCGACTTTCACCACGGTGTCAAAAGCACGAACCTTTGCCGCGCCACCGACTTTGGTGTATTCGTCTCGAGCTTCGCCGTCGCTATTGACGGGCAGTACATCGAATGAACTGCGACCGCCATTACGACCATCACCCGTATCAAGTTTCAGACCGATCATCGCGAAAGCATCGACGCCCACGCCAACAGTACCTTGAGTAAAGCCTGATTCAAATTTACTGATAATCGCGTGCGACCAAGTTTCGGAATAGCCATTTCCCGTGGGGCTTGATTGACCGTTGCGATGATCACGATTGAAATAAAAGTTTCGGTTGAGCACCGTAAGGCTACTATCTTCTATAAATCCCCCAGACTTTTCCTCAGCAAAAACCATGGACGGCCCGGTACTGACAACCACGGCTAAAGCAGCCATCGAGAATTTTTTGTTGTTAACCATCAATCACTCCTTAGGTTCGGCAGAACTGGAAAGTTCTTCGGCTTGATTTTTGTTTTGCTACGGGAAGCCGGATTGCCCTCCCGTACAGTTGCCGATTTATATCGTTGCAGCCTGGAGATAACGTGGAGATGATTGGAATATTACAATTTTGTAATGTTCATGTGCGGCGGGTGAGCATCGTCCAATAAACCCTGTTTGTTGGACGGATTGTGGTGGTGATGTTCAGTTGCAGAAAGCGTGAGGCCATGATTGAATGCAAGCTCGCTCGGAGCTAATGTGAGCCAGATAGCTTAAGTGCACTTCCTGTTCCGTTGCTCCCCAAACCCTATTTCTGCATTTTCTGACGCTATGGCGTCCACCTCTACGACCTCAACCTGATAGACGGAGCGCTTAGCGTACGATTTTTTCCGTTTTCTCTATTCGCCCCTGTTTTGACGCAGTTCCGATAGAGTTCGATCACCGATTGATTATAAAGGTCGCCCCCTGCCCGACCAAAAAACCAGACCGCTGGATGACGTTGCACAGACAATCATGGGGCGTGCAGTGGAGGACACAATCACTTCATAGCCTGCTTCTTTCCGAAGGTATGGATTCAACAACGAGGCGGCGGCGGCGCATCAAGCGGTAAGCTGCCGGGATGACAAACAGGGATAGTAAGGGCGCGGTAACCATGCCACCGACCATGGGCGCGGCGATGCGGCTCATCACTTCGCTACCGGTGCCGCTACCCAATAGGATCGGTAACAGGCCAGCAATGATGACCGCCACCGTCATGGCCTTGGGTCGAACCCGCTGCACCGCGCCTTCACGAATCGCGGCGATCAACCCAAGCTCGGTGTTATCACCGACGTCTACACGTTCGGCCCAGGCGTTTTTTAAGTAGAGCAGCATGATCACGCCGAATTCGGCAGAAACACCCGCCAGAGCAATGAAACCGACGCCGGTAGCCACCGACAGGTTGAACCCCAACAGGTACAGGAACCACGCCCCACCGGTAAGGGCGAATGGCAAGGTGGCCATGATCAGCAAAGCCTCGTCGAATCGGGAAAACGTCAGATACAGCAGCACGAAAATAATCAGCAGCGTGGCCGGCACTACCAGCTTGAGCCGTGCGTTGGCTCGTTCAAGAAACTCAAACTGCCCTGAGTAACTCAGGCTCATGCCTGGCGGCAGCTTGACCTGCTCACCCACAACCCGACGTAGATCGGCAACAACTGAGGCAATGTCCCGACCACGCACGTCGATGTACACCCAGCCGGAAGGTCGGGCATTTTCGCTCTTGAGCATCGGTGGGCCTTCACTGACCTTGACCTTCGCCACCGTGCCAAGGGTGATCTGGCTCCCTAGCGGGGTGTAGATCGGCAGTTGCTCCAGGGCGCCAAGCGAATCCCGCCACTCTCGGGGATAACGCACATTGATAGGGAAGCGCGCGAGCCCTTCAATGGTCTCGCCAACGTTTTCACCACCAATAGCACCGGCGACGATCGACTGCACATCAGCGATATTCAACCCGTAGCGGGCAGCAGCCTTGCGATCGATATCCACATCAATGTAGCGGCCACCGGTCAACCGTTCAGCCAAGGATGAACTGACCCCGGGCACGTCCTTGGCCACGCGCTCGACCGCCTGGGTGGCCGCATCGATCTCCGTCAAGTTGGCGCCGGCAATTTTCACTCCGATCGGACTCTTGATCCCGGTGGCGAGCATGTCGATGCGGTTGCGGATCGGGGGTATCCAGATATTGGTCAGGCCCGGGACGCGTACCACTCGATCCAGCTCTTCCACCAGTTTTTCCTGGGTCATACCAGGGCGCCACTGCTCGCGTGGTTTGAACTGGATAGTGGTCTCGAACATCTCCAGCGGCGCCGGGTCGGTGGCGGTTTCGGCGCGACCAGCCTTACCAAAAACGTGTTCGACTTCGGGTACCGTCTTGATCAGGCGGTCGGTCTGTTGCAGCAGCTGCGCCGCTTTCTGCGCCGACAACCCTGGCAGCGCCGAAGGCATGTAGAGCAAATCGCCCTCGTCCATCGCAGGGAGGAACTCGCCACCCAAGCGAGAGATCGGCCACAACGCACTGAGAAAGACCAATAGCGCGATCAGTAGGGTGACTTTTGGCCGACTTAACACCGCATCCAGGGCCGGCTGATAGATCTTGATCAACCAGCGGTTCAGCGGATTGTGTTCCTCTTTGGGGATCCGTCCACGAATCCAGTAGCCCATCAGCACCGGCACCAGGGTTACCGACAGTCCGGCTGCCGCAGCCATGGCATAGGTCTTGGTAAAGGCCAATGGACCAAATAGACGACCCTCTTGCGCCTCCAGGGTGAACACCGGAATGAACGACAGGGTGATGATCAGCAGGCAGAAGAACAGCGCTGGTCCCACCTCCGCTGCCGCTTCCGTTATCACCTGCCAGTGACGTTCGCCCTTCAACTCTTCCCCTGGATGGGCCATATGCCAGGCCTCAACCTTCTTGTGGGCGTTCTCGATCATTACCACGGCGGCGTCGACCATGGCGCCGATGGCGATAGCGATCCCTCCCAACGACATGATGTTGGCGTTGATCCCTTGGTAGCGCATAACGATGAAGGCAATCAGCACCCCCACCGGTAAGGAGATAATGGCCACCAGGGATGAACGCAGATGCCAGAGGAATACTCCACAGACCAACGCGACGACGATGAACTCCTCAAGCAGCTTGTAGCTGAGGTTTTCCACTGCGCGATCGATCAGTTTGCTGCGGTCATAGGTGGTGACGATTTCTACCCCGGCCGGTAGGCTGCTTTTCAGATCGTCAAGTTTGGCTTTGACCGCGGCAATGGTTTCGCGAGCGTTCTTGCCGCTGCGTAGAATCACCACGCCGCCGACGGTCTCGCCTTCGCCGTCGAGTTCCGTGATGCCGCGACGCATTTCTGGCCCCAGCTGGATAGTCGCCACGTCGCCGAGGGACACCGGCACCCCACCGGCACCGAGTTTGAGCGGAATCGAACGAAAGTCATTGAGTGTCTTCAGATAACCGGAAGCTCGCACCATGAACTCGGTCTCCGCCATCTCCAGCACGGCGCCACCGGTTTCCTGATTGGCCTTGCCGATAGCCTCGGTCACCTCAGCCTGAGTGATTCCGAGGCTGGCCAGCTTGAGTGGATCGAGCTGCACCTGGTACTGCTTGACCATGCCGCCCACGGTGGCCACTTCTGCAACGTTCGGCAGGGTTTTGAGTTCGAACTTGAGGAACCAGTCCTGCAAAGCGCGCAGTTGCGCCAGGTCGTGTCCGCCACTGCGGTCCACCAGTGCGTACTGATAGATCCAGCCCACGCCTGTGGCGTCGGGCCCCAAGGACGGTTTGGCGGAAGCCGGCAGGCGGCTTTGGACCTGACTCAAATACTCCAGCACCCGCGAGCGGGCCCAATACAAATCGGTACCGTCTTCAAACAGCACGTACACGAAGCTGTCGCCAAAAAAAGAATAGCCGCGTACGGTCTTAGCCCCCGGCACCGAGAGCATGGTGGTAGCCAACGGATAGGTCACCTGGTTCTCAACTATTTGCGGCGCTTGTCCCGGATAAGGGGTGCGGATAATCACCTGAACATCGGAAAGGTCTGGCAATGCGTCGATGGGCGTGCTATGAACCGACCAAACGCCCCAGACCGTGACGAAGATCGTGGCCAGCAGTACCAGAAAACGGTTGGCGACTGACCAGCGAATCAGGGCGGCGATCATGGCTGACCCCCGGCTTTTTCCAGGCGTTCAACGCGCAAACCATCATCGGTTTGACTCACCGAGACCCGAACCTTGTCGCCCGCCTTGAGCCCTTGCATGAGCGCCGTGGCAGCCAATGGGAAGGTCATGGTCATGCCCGGCATGCCCAGCGTCTTGAAGGGGCCATGGGCGAGCGTCACGTCTTTGCTATTGATCTCGACAACCTGCCCATCGGCCTCATGCAGGGCGGAGGCAGCGGCGGTAGGTGGTGGAATTTCCAGCACTCTCGCAACAATGCCCTTGAGACTGGCCTCGGAGTCGAGCAGGAACTGTCCAGAGCTGACTACCTGCTGGCCTTCTTCCAACCCCCTCAACACCACCGTCTTGCCTTCGTTTTCCTGCCCGAGTTGCACTTCTACCGGTTGGTAGCGACCGGCGTCTTCGGCGAGCATCACCAGGACGCGTCGACCGGTGCGAATGATTGCCTCGCTTGGCACCCACAGCACACTTTGTTCGGTCGAACGATTCAGGTGCACCTGGGCCGTCATACCCGGCCTGAGTCGCCCATCCAGGTTGGGCAGTTCGACCCGCACACGCACAGTTCGGCTGTCGGGATTGGTTTCGGGCAGAATCGCACTGACCGTGCCCTTAAGCACTGTTCCAGGAAAGGCTGGCAGACGTGCTTCGACCGCTTGCCCCATGATGATCGATCCAGTCTCCGATTCTGGAACGGCCACTGCCAGCCAGACGCTGCTCAAGCCATTGACTCGAGCCAGAGTCTCGCCGGCCGCCACGGTCATACCCGAACGTACATTCAACGCTTGCAGCACACCGCTTATGGGGCTGGTAAGCGTCAGGACCGACTGGGTCTTGCCGCTTCGCTCCACTTGAGCAACCAGCGTCGCTGGCATCCCGGTCAAGCGCAAGCGTTGGCGTGCTGCCGCCAGCAAGTCGGCATCGCCACTGCGTTTGAGTGCGAGAAACTCTTCCTGAGCAGCGACCCACTCCGGGACCAGGATATCGGCCAAAGCCGCATTGGCTTTGAGCACATCGCCTGGAGCACGGGCATACACCCGCTCCACAAAGCCAGCAGTACGCGATTGAATCACCGCGACATCCCGCTCGTTGAATGCCAGCACACCGACCACGTCCAGGCTGGAAGCAAGCACGCCGCGAGTGACGGTGGCCAGACGCAAGCCGAGATTCTGGGTCAGGCTGGGGTCGATACTGATGGCCGCACTGTCCGCCGCACTATCAGCGTAACGGGGCACCAACTCCATATCCATGAAGGGCGATTTGCCTGGTTTATCGAACTTCTGCTGCGGGGACATCGGGTCGTACCAATACAGTACTTTGCGTTCGTCTTGCGTTTTAGGGGCCTGTTCGGCGGAGGTCTCAGGCATTGCACTCATGCGCTGCTGAGCGAACCAGTAACCACCGGCAGCGCCCAAGGCAATCGAGAGGCCTGTCAGCACAGCCCCTTTCCAGATTCGAGAGCTCATTGATTGGCGTCCCCATAAGCAAAATACAGGCGAGCACTGGTGAGGGCTCGCTGTTCTTCGAAGTCGATCTGTTTGAGGCGGGTCTCGATGAGTTCACGTCGGGCAGCGATGACAGCCGCCAAGTCGCTTTTACCGGCTCGGTAGCTGGCCATGGTCAGCCCCACCTTTTCCTTGGCCAGGGGTAACAGGCTGTCCTGGCTGCGGCGCACGGCACGGTTCAGACGCTCGTATTCGGCCAGATCGTCTTCCAGTTGCTGGGTATGTTCACGTACGAGAGCTTCGCGCTCGGCCTCCAACTGATTCAGTTCAGCGTGTTTGGCGGCGATCTTCGGGTTCTGTCGGGAGTCGGGGAACAGTGGCAGGTCGAACGTGAACTGCACGCTCACCATGTCGCCGAACTGACGGTTGCGCCGCTGGTAATCAAGCTCCCAACTCCAGTCGGACTGCTTTTCCGACTCTGCTTCACGGACCTTGGCCTGCGCTTCGCGAGTCATTGGAACGAACGCCGCCAGTGCGGGGTGATGTTGCAGCTTATGCGGGTAACCCGAGGCGTCGATGGGCCACTCGGGCAAGCTGCCGACGGGATGGTCATTGGCGGCCGGACCTATCCAACGTCGCAGAGCCGCTCTGGCCTGTGCCCGCAGGCGGATCAGGTCGTCCTGTTGTTCCGCCAACTGAGCCGCCTCCTGTTTCGGCGTTACCGCATCGGCAGGCTGAGCTCGACCACCGGCGATCTGCGCCCGGACGGTATCAGCCAACAGACGGTTTTCCCGGTAAAAGTCCTGAAACAGCGCCTCTTTACGCTCGACGGAGTAGCTGCTGATCCAGGCCAATGCCGTGGCCTGACGAACGTTCAGGCGCTCGACACGGCCTTCCGCAGCAGCTCGATCAACGAATGCCTCAGCGACCTCGATACGCGCCCGGCGCTTGTCACGGTTGGGCACCTCCTGCATGACGCCGACCATCTGCATGGTCATGAAATCCTGTTCAAGGCGCCAGCGGTCAGGGCCGCCGATGGGATAGTTTTGTACGCCCAACAGGAGCTTCGGGTCGGGTAGTTCGCCGGCTGGAATGGCGGCGCTGCTGGCAGCTTGCAGTTTGGCTGCTTGGGCGGTCAGCGATGGTGCATTGGTTTCCGCAAGGCGTAAGGCTTCGTCGAGTGTCAGGGGCGCAGCAAGGCTCGGCAATGCCAGCACGCTTGCCGCCAGGGCCGCCACGAGGGGCCAACCGGTGCAGTAGCACTTGGAGTTCATGTTCACGATTCCTGTGATGATCCACTGCGCGCGTCTCTGAACATCCGCGCAGATATGCCATCCCGCGCCAGAACGGGATGAGGCTCAGTGTGGTACAGGAATCAGGCGCGAGGCGGTCGCCACACCCCGGACGGGGCCTGAGTAGGCAGGGAGTCGCTGAAGATTGTTAGCATCTGCGGACGGGACAAACGGGTGGTAGGTTTCCCAAACGACACTTGTAGCAGACTGGCGCTCCTGCATTCCTGGCCAGGTTTGCAGGGTTTGCCATGATCGGCGGAGCTGCTCATGTCGAGGCAGCAGTCTTGGTTCATATCACCCATCAGGGTCATACCCGTCGTTTTCATCGGGCAAGGTTCTATCGGTGACTGAATGCCCGCCATCCCGCTCAGGGGAAGCGCCAAGCTGATCAGAAAAATGAGGCAAAACCGCAGATAGCGTTTCATGCGAGGGAGTCTAGTCGCTGACAACGGGCTATACAATTACGAAGCTGTCAGGAAGAGCCAGCCAGATAGCGCCTGCAGTTCAACATGAATTCCCTCCCCAAGAAACAAGGACCCGTTCAACAGCGAAGCCCACACGCATGCTGATAGGTCAGGCTTTGTAAATGCTTGTCTCGTGAGTCGGTAATGCCACGATAAGGATCACCGCAATGGGTAGCGCCGGTGACCGTGCCGAGAACAGCGATCAACAACAGACAGATAACCGCGAAACACCTAGTGTCGTATCCCGCTATAAGCTTGTTGAGCTGATAGCTCAATGTGATCTCGCCGCAACAGAACCACTGGACGCAGTAAATACACTTGCGGGCGATAGCCAAGGAAACTGGAATATGTCCGAGACAATAGCTACACGTAGCATTCCCCGTACGGTCTGGGCGCTAGGTTTCGTCAGCCTGTTCATGGACTTGTCTTCAGAAATGGTTCATAGCCCGCTGCCTATCTTTCTGGTGGGCACTCTAGGCGTCAGCATGATCACTCTGGGTCTGATCGAGGGTATTGCGGAGGCGACGGCCCTGATAGTGAAAGTGTTTTCAGGGGCGATCAGCGACTACTTCGGTCGTCGCAAGGGCTTGCTGCTGGTTGGCTATGGTCTTGCGGCACTCACCAAGCCGCTCTTTCCATTGGCTCACTCTGCAGAAATGGTGTTCACCGCACGCTTTCTGGATCGAATTGGCAAAGGTATTCGCGGCGCTCCACGAGATGCCCTGGTCGCTGATATATCTCCACCGGAGATCCGCGGCGCTTGCTTCGGCTTGCGTCAATCCATGGATACGGTAGGCGCCTCGGGCCGGCGGTAGCGATCGGCCTGATGTATGCCTTCAGTGAAAACATTCCACTGGTGTTATGGAGCGCGGTGATACCGGCATTGGTCGCCGTCAGCCTGATTCTCGTTGGCGTCGATGAGCCCGAACATGAACAGTCAGCTCAGCGCTTTCGTTCACCCATACGGCTACTGCGTAATTGCACGGACTTGAACACCCATTCACATTCCCACTGAACAGCAGTTGCATCACTTGCACACCTGAAAATCGGGGGCGCTTATTGAGTACCTTCAGCCGATTGGGTTGATCCATACGAAACGCCATGGCAACACAATCCATCCAGTTATCGCCTAGAGGGGCCGAAAGCCACTGCGATGACAAATTAATTACATATATATGACTAGTCAGATGTAAAGCAGCTGAATTTGCTTGGCGATGGCAATCTGTTGCTCTCAATCCCTGGTTTTTGAAGGAACTGGCTCTTAAAGCGGCTTTCCTGCTCAGAAAACGGCGTTTCTGCTTTACTGTATATTCGATAAATCATATATTCGTTAAACCATATCCTCTTCGATACTTGGCAATGACCGATAAGACCCGCGTGCTGTTCGTTTGTGTCGCTAACGCTGCCCGCTCGCAGCTGGCTGAAGCGCTGCTGCGGCACACTGATTCAGAGCATTTCGAGGCCTTTAGTGCAGGCAGCCTGCCCAGCGAGATCGATCCCCGCGCCTTGGGAGCGCTTCAGCAAGGTGTGAGTACCGAAGGGCTGTACAGCAAGTCTATCGATGAGTTTGCGGCAGAGCGTTTCGATTACGTCATCACGCTGTGCGATAAATCGTCTCTGGAGTGTCATGCCCTGCCAGGAGTTGGAGAAGTGCTGGCCTGGAACTTTGAAGATCCGGTGACCAGCACCAAGCACGACGCATTCCGTCACACCCTTCACGAGATCCATGAACGCATCAAGATGTTCGTGTTGGTGAAATCCAAACATTGAGACTCCTATGGCTGACCATCTGACACCGACCACCGTATTCAAATGCCTGGCCGACGAAACCCGCATTCGCCTTATGTTGCTTATCACCCGTGAGGACGATCTGTGCGTTTGCGAACTGACCTGCGCACTCGATGAGAGCCAGCCGAAGATTTCCCGCCACCTGGCGCAACTGCGCAATTGCGGTTTGCTGGAGGATCGTCGGCAAGGTCAATGGGTGTATTACCGCCTGCATCCCAGTCTGCCGGACTGGGTGATCGCCGTATTGAAAACCACTCTTGACGCCAACCAGCATTGGCTCAGTCCCGACGCCAAACGCCTCGACGTGATGGGTGATCGCCCTCAGCGCCTAGCCGCTTGCTGCTGAGTTAACGCCTGCCCGAGCAGCGCTCGGCCTTTACGAGATAGCCCGATGAAGATTCTGTTTCTCTGCACCGCCAACAGCTGCCGCAGCATTCTTTGTGAGGCCATGTTCAATCATTTGGCTCCAGCGGATATGCACGCCTACAGCGCTGGCAGCCAGCCGAAGGGTGAAGTGCATCCGCTGAGCCTGAAAACGCTGAATAAGGCTGGAGTCTCGACTGCGGGGCTCTACAGCAAGTCCAGCGAAGTCCACGAGAACCTGGCACCTGATTTCGTCATCACGGTGTGCGACAAGGCTGCCGGTGACGCCTGCCCGGTATTTTTCGGGCCGGCCACCAAGGCCCACTGGGGGCTGGCTGACCCATCGGAATATCAAGGGACTCAGGAAGAAATCGAGGCGGCTTTCGAAGCCACTCTGGAACAGATCAGAACCCGAATCGAAGCCTTCCTGGCTTTACCGCTCAAGCAGTTAAGTGCCGAACAACTCAAGGCCGAGCTGGCCCTGATAGGCACCCTCTGACACCGGAGACATGACTATGAGTAAAAGCCGTCTTTCTTTTTTGGATCGCTATCTGACGGTCTGGATCTTTCTCGCCATGGCGATTGGTGTCAGCTTGGGCGGTCTGTTCGAGGGACTGCCGGCCTGGCTCAACAGCCTGTCGGTGGGTTCGACCAATATCCCGATTGCCATCGGCCTGATCGTGATGATGTATCCGCCGCTGGCCAAGGTGAAATACGAAGAGCTTCACGAGGTGTTCAAGGACAAGCGTATTCTCGCGCTGTCGCTGATCCAGAACTGGGTGATTGGCCCCGTGCTGATGTTCGTGCTGGCCATCGTGTTTCTCGCCGACAAGCCGGAGTACATGACCGGACTGATCCTTATCGGTCTGGCGCGCTGCATCGCCATGGTGCTGGTGTGGAATCAGATCGCGGGCGGCAACAATCAATACGTTGCCGGGTTGGTGGCTTTCAACAGCATCTTCCAGATCCTGTTCTTCAGTGTGTATGCATGGATCTTCCTCGGTCTGCTACCGCCATTGTTCGGCCTGCAGGCCAGCGTGATTGACACCAACTTTGTCAACATCGCCGAGTCCGTGCTGATCTACCTCGGCATCCCATTCCTGGCTGGTTTCCTTACGCGTAAGATCCTCATCAGCCGCAAAGGCGAGACCTGGTACAGCCAACGTTTCATTCCGCGCATCAGCCCGCTGACCTTGGCCGCGCTGCTGCTGACCATCATCGCGATGTTCAGCCTCAAGGGCGACATGGTGTTGCAGCTGCCGCTGGATGTGCTGCGCATCGCTATCCCGCTGACCATCTACTTCGTGGTGATGTTCTTCATCAGCTTTTGGATGGGCAAGCTGCTCCACGCTGACTATCCACGCACCACCGCACTGGCTTTTACCGCTGCCAGCAACAACTTCGAGCTGGCCATAGCCGTGGCCATCGCGACTTTCGGCCTCGCCTCACCGGTGGCCTTCGCCACGGTGATTGGCCCGCTGGTGGAAGTGCCGGTGCTGATCTCCCTGGTTGGCGTAGCCCTCTGGCTCAAGCGCCGCTGGTTCGATCATCCGAAGGGCGCCCTCGCTCAGGAGTAAATTTATGACTGAAGAAATGATCCCCAACCTCGATGCCGAACTGGTCGATCTACCGACACTCGATAAGCTCGGCAGTACGTTGTCGGCCACCCACAAGCCGCGCATCCTGCTGCTCTACGGCTCGACTCGCGAGCGTTCGTTCAGCCGCCTGCTAACTGAAGAAGCTGCGCGCCTGTTGCAGCACTTCGGCGCAGAAACACGCATCTTCAACCCATCTGAGCTGCCGTTGCCAGATGACGTGCCGGACAGCCATCCAAAAGTCCAAGAGCTACGCGAACTGGTGCTCTGGTCAGAAGGTCAGGTCTGGTGCTCCCCGGAGCGCCACGGCTCGATGAGCGCGGTGTTCAAAGCGCAGATCGACTGGATTCCGTTGACCATGGGCGCGGTGCGCCCAACCCAGGGTAAGACGCTGGCGGTGATGCAGGTCTGTGGTGGCTCGCAATCCTTCAACGTGGTCAACCAGCTGCGTGTGCTCGGTCGCTGGATGCGGATGTTCACCATTCCCAACCAGTCCTCGGTGCCGAAGGCCTACCTGGAGTTCGATGAAGCCGGGCGGATGAAGCCCTCCGCATTCTATGACCGTGTCGTGGACGTGATGGAAGAGCTGGTGAAATTCACTTTGCTGCTGCGTGAGCGGCAGGACTATCTGGTCGACCGCTATTCCGAACGTAAGGAATCGGCGGAAGAGCTCTCCAAACGCGTTAATCAACGCTCTATCTGAAGGACGCCTGATCGTGCACCAACATCCGTACTCCGTGCTAACCACGACAGCTGTGCAAGGCCAACTGATCTTCACGCCTTGCCCAGGCACCAAAGACGCGTCGGTCGCTGAGGCGCTGGACACTCTGAAGGCAGCAGGTGCTTCGGCCTTGCTGACGCTAATGCCCACCGAAGAGTTGAGCCAGAACGAAGTCGAGAATCTGCCAGAGCAATGCCAACAGCACGGCATCGAGTGGTTTCACCTGCCCGTGGAAGACGACCAAGCACCTGTTGAGTCGTTCCAGGTTGCCTGGGAGGCCAATCGTGAGCGGATCAAGCAACTGCTCACCGAAGGCAAGAATATTGCCATTCACTGCAAGGGCGGCTCGGGCCGTACCGGATTGATTGCAGCGCAACTGCTGATCGAATGCGCAGTGCCGTTCCGCGAGGCGGTAAGCGAAGTACAAGCGCTACGTCCGCGTGCGATTCAGCACCCTGCGCATATCAACTACATCAGTCAATTCGACATCGCCAAGTCGTAAT
The DNA here is from genome assembly GCF_040310425.1 of Pseudomonas sp. 65/3-MNA-CIBAN-0223. Lineage (NCBI taxonomy): Bacteria > Pseudomonadati > Pseudomonadota > Gammaproteobacteria > Pseudomonadales > Pseudomonadaceae > Pseudomonas > Pseudomonas sp. 65/3-MNA-CIBAN-0223. The sequence goes on along the minus strand of NZ_JBEOPV010000023.1, from coordinate 76,890 downwards.
TGCCCCCAGACAGCAGTCCCAAGAGAACAACAGCATGAGCATCAAAGTAGGTATCAACGGTTTCGGTCGCATCGGTCGTCTCGCCCTGCGTGCGGCCTGGGGCTGGCCAGAGTTCGAGTTCGTGCAAATCAACGACCCGGCAGGTGATGCAGTAACCCATGCGCACCTGATCAACTTCGACTCAGTGCATGGTCGTTGGCACAATGAAGCCAGCGCAGAAGGCGATCATGTAGTAATTGGCGGCAAGCGCATCAAGGTCACCGCGAACAAAGCGATTGCCGACACCGACTGGTCGGGTTGCGATCTGGTGATCGAGGCCAGCGGCAAGATGAAGACTGTGGCGGTGTTGCAGGCCTACCTGGATCAGGGCGTTAAGCGTGTGGTGGTCTGTGCGCCGGTCAAGGAGCAAGGCGCCTTGAACGTGGTGATGGGCGTTAACCAACACCTGTTCGACCCGGCGCAGCACCGTATTGTGACTGCTGCCTCCTGCACCACCAACTGTCTGGCACCAGTGGTCAAAGTGATCCACGAGAACCTGGGCATCCGTCACGGTTCGATCACCACGATTCACGACCTGACCAACACCCAGAGCATCCTCGATCAACCGCATAAGGATCTGCGCCGTGCCCGCGCCTCGGGCATGAGCCTCATCCCGACCAGCACCGGCTCGGCCACCGCCATTGCGGAAATCTTCCCCGAACTGCGTGGCCGCCTGAATGGTCACGCGGTGCGCGTACCGCTGGTCAACGCCTCGCTCACCGATTGTGTGTTCGAAGTGGAGCGCGCCACCTCGGTGGATGAAGTTAATGCGTTGCTCAAGGCAGCAGCAGAAGGCCCGCTGAAAAATATCCTCGGCTATGAAGTACGCCCACTGGTGTCCATCGACTACCGCACCGACCCGCGCTCATCGATCATCGATGCGCTGTCGACAATGGTGATCAATGGCACTCAAGTGAAGATCTATGCCTGGTACGACAACGAATGGGGTTACGCCAACCGCGCTGTTGAGCTGGCGAAACTGGTCGGTTTGGCCGATTAACAGGGAGAGATCATGAACGCGTTGTCAGCCCTTTCCCCGCAAGTGCGTCAGTACCTGCTGGTGACCGGCAATTACTGGGCCTTTACCCTCACCGACGGTGCGCTACGCATGTTGGTGGTGTTGCACTTCCATGCGTTGGGCTACAGCCCGTTGCAGATTGCGTTCCTGTTTCTGTTCTACGAAATCTTCGGTGTCATTACCAATCTAGTGGGCGGTTACCTGGGTGCCCGTCTAGGCCTGAATCGCACCATGAACATTGGTTTGGGCTTGCAGGTGGCAGCCTTGTTGATGCTGACTGTGCCCGCTGCCTGGCTGACCATCCCTTGGGTGATGGGGGCCCAGGCGCTGTCGGGTATTGCCAAAGACCTCAACAAGATGAGCGCGAAGAGCTCCATCAAGCTGCTCGTGCCCGACAACCAGCAAGGCACCCTTTACCAGTGGGTGGCAATTCTCACCGGCTCGAAGAACGCGCTCAAAGGCGTGGGTTTCTTCCTGGGAGGTGCGCTGCTGGCATTGCTGGGCTTTACGGTTGCCGTGCTGGCGATGGCCGCGACTCTGGCGCTGATATGGATAGCCAGCCTGTTCCTGCTGAAGAAACATCTGGGCAAAGCCAAGGCCAAACCGAAGTTTCGCGACATTCTCTCCAAGAGCCGGGCGATCAATATCCTCTCGGCGGCGCGAATGTTCCTCTTTGGTGCCCGCGATGTGTGGTTCGTGGTGGCGTTGCCGGTCTACCTGAGCACGGTTTTTGGCTGGGACTTCTGGATGGTTGGCGGCTTCTTGGCGGCCTGGGTCATCGGCTACGGCATCGTCCAGTCGTTGGCCCCGAACATTACCGGAAAGAAGCACGGCCACGTCCCGGATGGGCAAGCTGCTTTCGTTTGGGCGGCATTTCTGGCAGGGCTGCCTGCGGCAATCGCCCTCGGTCTCTCGGCTGGTTGGGCACCTCACGTTGTACTGCTGGGTGGGTTGATGGTGTTCGGCGCGTTGTTCGCGGTGAACTCTTCTCTGCACAGCTATCTCATCGTCTCGTATGCCAAAGAAGACGGGGTGTCGCTGGACGTGGGTTTCTACTACATGTCCAACGCCCTGGGCCGACTGCTCGGCACCGTGCTGTCCGGCTGGATTTATCAGGGTTACGGATTGGAGGCCTGCTTGTGGGTTTCTACGGCCTTCGTGTTACTGGCCGCCCTAATTTCTATCGCCTTACCCAGGCATGCCGAGGCGATATGAAGCCGTCAGACAGGACGAAGTGAACCTCTGCGCGCTGCGCACGCGGGGGAGTTGGCAGAGCCTGAACCAGCACATGTCGGAGGCACGCCATGAGCAAGTTTTTCGACATACCTGCACTGTCTTTTGTGGTGCTTACAGCTGTTCTATTGGCCGCCTGTGATCAAGGCGAGACACAAACCAAGCGTCCGTCCGGTATGGATAAGACGATTGAAGGGACATGGTTTATAGGTGAGTGGCGCAATAATCGTAGGGATGCTTTGGTGCTACCGGCATTTCGGCTTTCCTCCGACAGGCTGCAATGGGGCGATTGCACGGCGGAGATTGGCAGTCTGATCAGCCGCGACGAGAAGCGAGCATCCCTGGTGGTAAAAGAGGGCAGCACCTGTCCAACCAACAGCCAAGGACTCCTGAAGGACATCCTTCTGCAGCGCATAAACGACTGCATGGTCAGTGTCCAGCTATACGCTTCTGCGGATGATATCAAGCAAGGCTCTCCTCACCAGTCAGCGGTATATATCAAAGCGGGTTGCAGTCCCCTTCAGCCGGACTGATCGACGAGTAATGCGTCATTTCGCTGACTGTGGTGCGTGCTGTGCGTGTGACGCCGATCAGCGTGACGGAAGCCGAACCTGTCCACTCGCTGTGGCCGACCAGCCTTGGCTCTTGGGCTGAGTGGGTACCGGGCTTTCCAGCGCTAACAGTTGCACGCTCATCAGGTGTGCAAGTGATGCAACTGCTGTTCAGTAGGAATGCAAATGGGTGTTCAGATCCGATGCAATTGAGTGTGCAGATGAATGCAATTGCTCAGCTACAACTGCTCTACAGCTTTTCGCCGGCTTACTGGTGGGTGGTGATAGCCGGCGCATTGTTTACCCTGGCACGTTTTAGCGAGGCTTTCCTGGTCTTGCGCGCTCAGCAGGCAGGACTGTCTGCCACCTGGGTGCCGATAGGGATGGTGGTGATGGCCTTGTTCTACACGCTTTCGGCCTACCCTGTGGGGAAGCTCTCTGATCGTGTCAACCGCACAAGTCTCCTCGGGGTCGGGTTGATATTGCTGACCTTGTCCGATCTGGTTCTAGCCAGCGCTGAGTCCGTCTCAATGTTGATACTCGGCGTCGCCCTATGGGGACTTCATATGGGATTCAGTCAGGGGCTATTGGCTGCCCTTGTCGCTGACACGATACCGGCAGAATTGAAAGGAACCGCTTTCGGGATTTTCAACCTGGTGAGTGGAGTGTCCATGTTGCTGGCAAGTGGGATTGCGGGGTTACTTTGGCAAACTTATGGTTCAGCAATGACGTTTTATGCCGGCGCAGTTTTTTCTGCGGTAGCACTCATACTGCTGATAGCACATCGTAGTAAGAGCACACTTCGCTTGCATGATCACGGGCAGTGACCATGCAAGAATTAAGGAAAGGTTGAAAATTAGTTTGCCGGGTACTCGGCAATCACTTGGTCAGCACCTGCTTTACTCAGGCCGATGACTTGATAAGCATCCCGCTTCCCCGCGACCTCCATACCAGGCGAGCCTGCCGGCATGCCCGGCACAGCAATCCCGATAAGGTCATCGCGATTGCTCAAAGCAACTATTTGCTCAGCAGGTACGTGGCCTTCAACAAACTTTCCGTTGATCACCGCGGTGTGGCATGACGAGAGACGCGGAACAACACCCAGGTCCTGCTTGATCGCGCTCATGTTGGTTTCTACATGATCAACGACGGTGAAGCCGTTAGCTTCAAGGTGCTGAATCCACTTCTTGCAGCATCCACAATTAGCGTCACGATGGACATCGATCGTCAGCGATTCTGCTGCATGGCCAGCAGAACTGATAAACAGCGCCGCGAATGTAGCGAGGCGAAGCGCCCGGCCGGGACGAAGGAAGTTATTTCGCATGGGTATGATCCTTCCCATCATCATGGGTATGAGTTTTTGGCTGAGCGGCTGGAGTCGCTGGAGCAGCTGGAGCAGCATTTGAAGCCTCGCCCCCCGGTGGTTGGGCATGTTCGGGACTTTCATCCTCAGAAAGTTCTGCGGCCTGATCATGAGCATGGGCGCTGTTTTTCTCTCCATGATGATCGTCTGCTTCGGCTACCTCTTCGGGTGCATTCGCATCATGATGTCCAGCGACAACCCCTTTTTCACCATCATGCTGACCTTCATGGTTATGCATTTTGGTTTCGCCGCCACCGTGTTGATGACCACCACTGCTGGCCGCTAAAGCGGTGTATTGCTCTGCATCCAATGAAGGCAGTTGCTGGAGAAAAGCGACCATCCCCCAGATGTAGGGATCAGCCATGCTTTTACCCCAGGCAGGCATGCCTGTGGATTTGATTCCATGTTTGATGATCCAAAAAGCGGCGGCAGGGTTTCCATCAACCCCCAGTTTCGACAGATTCGGAGGTGCTGGGTAAAGGCTTTTACTCAACTCGGTTCCAGCGAGTCCCGGAGCAAGGTGGCAGCCAATGCACATTGAGTTGTAGTTGCCAGCACCTTCGCGGATGAGTGCTTCTTCGCTCAGGTCGGGGACTTTAATATCGCGTGAACGCACAGCAATCGAGCGATCCCGAGCAGTGGACAGCAGTGCGTACACGGGATCGGAGTGTGGTTCATCGGCCCCAACGTTGAACACACCAAAATGCACGACGCCGGCCCCCATGATGACTGCAACCACACCGGCAGCAGCCAACGTTTTTATTGTTCTTTTCATATAAGGGGTTCTCAAAACCACATCCGAATACCGGCGACAAATCGCGCCTCACTCGTATCTTCTCCTTCATCGCTGGCGAGGTCGGCAGTCTTGCCATAAGAACGGCTCCAAGTAACGCCGATGTAGGGGGCAAACTCGCGGACAATCTCGTAGCGCAACCGCAAACCTACTTCGGTATTGGCCAAACCAGAACCAATGCCGCGTTGAGGGTCGTTTTTCCCGTAAAAGTTCATTTCGGCGGTGGGCTGCAAGATCAGGCGATTGGTCAGCAGAATGTCGTAATCGCCCTCTAACCGAGCCGCGGTCTGCCCGTTCTCACCAATGAACGCGGTGGCTTCCGCTTCAAAGTTGTAGAGAGCCATCCCTTGGATACCAAAAGTGCCCCAAGTCTGTGGCGAGCCTGGTTTAAAATCTTGACGCACCCCGGTAACAACGTCCCACCACGGACTGATCGAGTGCCCCCACAGCGCTTGGAGTTCGGCGTCTTCAGTCACACCGTTGGTACGCTCCCCCTCCGAGCGCAGCCATAACCGATCAATGTCACCACCAATCCAGCCTGTTGCATCCCAACTCAGGGCACTGCCGTTGTCAGCGTCCTGATACTCGAATTGATCGAGGAGAAAGAACGTATTGAGGCTTTTGTCATGAACTCCATGGCCTGCGACAGGCGGAAAAGCAGCTGCACGATCAGCGTCGGTCAGTACCGGTATGGGCGTTCGGCTGGAGGTAGTCGCCCCGGCATCCATACTCATTTTGCTGTGGTCCATGCCCTCCATACCGTCCATTTGGCCCTGGTCCATGTTCTTTTTGCTGTGATCCATGGCCCCCATCTTGCTATGGTCCATGGTTCCCATCGAACCGTGATCCATCTTGGAGTGATCCATTGAGCTGTCTTTTGCTTTCGCAGACGTCGGCTTTTGAACCGCCGAAGGTTGCGAGTCCGAACTCGATGGCATGGCCATCGACGGATCCATCGCCTCAGCGGCGCTGGCCCAGCCAGCAAAAGCGGTGCTGACTGAAACCGTCAGCGCCATCAAGGTCGGACGTAAAAGCTTGTTGGTCATGATCTCAATCCGCTTTTTTAGTTTTTTGGTCATGATCCATCGACTCATCGCTCATTTTGCTGTGATCCATCGAGCCATGGTCCATGGAACTGTGATCGGTTTTGGATTCATTGGCCTTGGATTTTTGGGTTGGCTCTGGCTTGTCCGTTGATGATGCAGGAGTTGGATGGGAATGATCACCACCGCTTTCTCCTGCCAGTGCAACGGGCATTCCCCCTAATAGGCCAAAGACGAGGGCGCAACCGATCAGCGACTTACGATACAGATATGTGCTCATAACCTGTCTCCTTTACTCATCAACCCGTACTTCACGGAACATGCCCATTTCCATATGGAATAGCAGGTGGCAGTGATAGGCCCAGCGACCTAACGCATCGGCGGTGACTCGATAGCTGCGTTTGGTTCCTGATGGCATGTCGATCGTGTGTTTGCGCACCATGAATTTTCCGTTCTCATCCTCAAGATCACTCCACATACCGTGGAGGTGGATGGGGTGAGTCATCATGGTGTCGTTCACCAGCGTGATGCGCAGACGCTCGCCATACTTGAGACGCAATGGTTCGGCGTCAGAGAATTTGATGCCGTTGAATGACCAGGCGAACTTTTCCATATGACCGGTCAGGTGCAGCTCAATGGTGCGATTGGGCTCGCGGCCATCCGGATCCTGGAAAGTGCTCTTAAGGTCAGAGTAGGTAAGCACGCGACGGCCATTGTTGCGTAAGCCAATACCAGGATCGTTGAGCTTCGGCGTAGGGGTCATGGCTTGCATGTCAACCAGGGGGTTATTGGTTTCGGAGGCTGGGTGAGTCTGCATCTCTCCACCCATGCCGCCCATGCCGCCCATGCCCGCCATCCCTGACATGTCACCATGGTCCATGCCGGTCATCTTGCTGTGATCCATACCGGTCATATTGGACATGTCACCCTGGCCCATGCCGGTCATTTTGCTGTGATCCATGCCGGCCATACCGGACATGTCACCTTGCTTCGTAGCGCCGCCATCCATACCATCCATGCCAGCCATGCTGCCGTGGTCCATCCCGGCCATGTCACCCATTCCCATATCATCCATGGTCACAAGAGGGCGCGGGTCGATCGCCGGCACCGGCGCCTTCAGCCCTTCGCGTACCGCCAAGGTTCCGCGCGCATAGCCGGTTCGATCCATGGACTGGGCGAATATGGTGTAGGCCTCTTCGCTGGCAGGCTCGACGATCACGTCATAAGTTTCTGCCACGGCGATGCGGAATTCGTCGACGCTGACCGGTTTGACGTGCTGGCCGTCGGCGGCCACAACGGTCATTTTCAAACCTGGGATACGGACGTCGAAATAGCTCATACCCGAGCCGTTAATAAAGCGTAGGCGCAGCTTCTCTCCCGGCTTGAAAATACCGGTCCAGTTACTATTAGGGGCCTGGCCATTCATAAGGTACGTGTAAGTATCCCCACTGACGTCTGCGAGATCGGTGGGGTTCATCTTCATTTCGGCCCACATCTTGCGATCCGCCACTGTCGCGGACCAGCCTTTCTCGCTGACATCGTCGATGAAGTCGCCCACGGTACGCTTGTGGTGGTTGTAGTAGTCCGACTGCTTCTTCAGCTTGGCCATGACGCGAGCAGGATCTTCATCGGTCCAGTCGGTCAGCATCACTACGTAATCGCGGTTGTATTGAAAAGGTTCAGGCTCTTTCGAGTCGATCACGATGGGACCGTAGACGCCTGCCTGCTCCTGTAAACCCGAGTGGCTGTGATACCAGTACGTACCGTTCTGATGCACCTTGAATTTGTACTCGTACATGCCATCGGGTGCGATGCCATGGAAACTCAAGCCCGGCACACCATCCATGTTGGCCGGCAGGATGATCCCGTGCCAATGGATAGAGGTGTCCTGGTCCAGGCGGTTTTTCACCCGCAGCGTAACCGTTTCTCCTTCACGCCAGCGCAGCAGTGGCCCTGGTAAAGAGCCGTTGATGGTCATGGCTGTGCGCGGCGAACCGGTAATGTTTACCGGGGTTTCACCAATAAACAGATCAAACTCGTTGCCGGTCAATACGTTCGGCAGACCGGGGCTGGTCACTGCCCATACAGGAGTGCGCCACAGACCAAGACCGCCGAGAATGCCACCAGCGGCCAGGCCTTTAACGAATGTCCGCCTAGAGGTTTTGGAATGCATGCCGTTTATGTCCAGTCAGTCAAAAAGGGAAACCGTGCGAAACACACTGTGCATTGTGCTTACAGGTTAGGGGGTTCTCAGGAGTTCGTCTCGAATCTCTATGAACCTTGCCCGCCGCCGCAAATGACAAAATTCATACGGCAGGCGAGCTCAGAAATTGCCACATTTTAACCACCGAGGTGATTACATTTCTGTCAGCTTGGGAGTGCATCGAGCCGTTCAATATTTGGCTTGGTCAGCCGCCTTGGCGTTGCTCTTCGCTACCGGGGTTTGAGTGCCTTGCTTTTGGGCAACTTGGTGCGCATCCATGGAGCTCTTCCTGGCGGCTTCCATACGTGCGAATGTCCGGTCACCACCGCCTTCGGCCATCGCCAGAGAAGAGACGGTCAAAGCGGCTATGACGAACAGGGTTTTAATGGATTTCATGGGGTATCCTCAAATGAATTTTGGTCATCCCGTTGAATTCACATTGAAAAATGATTCTTGGGGCTGAGCTCAAGGCTCGATATAACTTTAGGACTCATCCCCTGTCAGAAACCTTAGGTGAATATTACAGTTGTGTCAGGTTGCCACTTTTCTCTTGAACAGCAGGCGGATTAATTCGTAAGGTCACTCATCCAAGCAACATTTCACCGTATTTAACCGATTAAAATTCATATATGACAATTTTGTAATCTTGCCGTCATCTTCAAGGAGGCTCGACGGATTTTGAACAGCTGAACAGGGTCTGAAATTTACCGGCGTGGACGCATTATTTTTAACATTGAGTGTTCGATATGCGTATTGCGTTGGGACTGGTAATTCCACAAAGGTGATTAGACGTGAGTATTAATTTTGAAAAAGCCGTTGGCTCTGCGGAAAGAGCGTTAATTTATCGCAGCCAAAGAGCGGAGGTGCTGAGCAATAATATCGCTAACGCCGATACGCCAAATTTCAAGGCCCGCGACTTGGACTTTCCTGCCTTGCTTGCAGACCAGTCAAAGCGAGTGACGGCTACTCAGTTTTCGTTACAAACAACAAACCTAAAACACATTGCTGGGAAAGGATCAGCAGCCGAAATTGATGGGAGTGATTTACTTTACAGAACTCCAAATCAACCGTCCCTTGACCAAAATACCGTGGATCAGCAAGTCGAGCTTGCGAAGTATACGGAAAATGAAATTCATTTCGAGGCTGCGTTCACCCGACTCAATGGTTCATTTAAAGGCCTGATTAAGGCTCTTCGTGGGGAGTAATTGCCAAAAAACAAATAACCGCATTCATTATAGAGCAGCCCGGTTATCGCCCCTCTGGTTGCCCTAAACGTAATCTCAGTGTCAGCCGAGGACGCCCCATTGTCCCTACAACATTGTGCTCATTGAACCATCGAGGCTGGCTGGAAAGGTGCTGAAGCTATTACTCCAGGAAAGCACCAAGAAGACGTGGATCAGCTCATCTCGGCCCTGGGCTCATATCTGAAATGAGCCCAAGGAGAGCCCGAGTATGGGAGCGTTAACGCTGGAGCGGATCAGCACCCGCAGGCGCTGATTTTGGAAGGGAAGCCCAACGTTTCCACAGCTGCGCGGGACTCGCTCAGGGTTTTCGCTACTTTCAACGATGACCTTGCCGGCAGCACGATCCACCAAAACCTTTGCCTCATTATCCAACGCCTGAATAGCTTTGGTGATTTTGCTAATTCAGCTGCCGCAACCAATGCCGGACACATCTAAGACGAACATAGTTATTCCTCTCGTATTCGAACATCCGAATCCCGGCATCTTAGGTATTCCACTGGGTGTCAGTTCGTAAGTGGGGTCAGCGCAGATTTTTCTGCGCCGAGAAGCCAGGCTCCCATTCTTTTCTCATCTTCACTTTTGCTTGCTCGATCGTACGGATATCGGGTGACGGCATGAATGGGGAAGCATGAGTAAATGCGGCAACCTGAGGCTTAACAGGAAACCTAGTACTGTGAGGCCCGCGCTCAAGACGAAAGAGGCGCCAGGGAGAAAGACAGCGCTGTAGAGGATTCCACCCGCAGCCGATCCTAAGGTTGTCCCAAGACTGGAGGCTGCCGTTTGCTTGCCGAGTTCCCAGCCCTGCGCGCTTCCAGCCTTGGCCGAGATCCAGTAGGTAAGGATCGGCGACAGGATGCCGGCGCTGGCAGCGACCGCACCGATCACGACCAGCATCAACATAAAATCAGATGCCCAAGGTACGAGAAGCAATCCAGCTGCCAGCACGGAGAGTGCGGGTGCGATGAGCCAGCGGGTCGTGTCCGGCTTGAACCAGGGCGAGAATGCAATTGCCTGCATCACAAACATGACCAAGCTGCACTCGGTGAACATGAGTGCAATCTGATATGGACTCAAACCGAGTTCCTGTTTACCACGCAGTGCGAGCCCGACCTCGAAGACCCCGACCCCAACCGAAACGATGAAAGTGAGGATAAGGAGTTTCGGTACTAGCCATGCTTTCTGATCGCCCGAGGCCCTAGTGGTTTTCGGTGACCGACTGCGGCCTTCGTCATTTGGCACTGAAAATGCGACTGCACTGGCCACAAGAATGGCAAGCAACGCTGTCGCTGCGAGCGGAATCGCGACTGATCCGGGCGGCAAGGCGAGATTGAAGCTAGCAGCAGCAAATCGCGTTACGAACACGCTCAGCATCGGCCCGAGCAGGAAGCCGCTAATTCCCGTCACGCTGACAAGCGCAAGCCGACGGGCTCGCCCCTGTTCAGTCGTCCTGACGTTTCCTATCACCGCCGCAGCTACAGGCGTCACGGCTGCGGCGAACATGCCACTCAGAAAACGCTCGGCGTATACAGCGACGAGACTCTCAACAAATGAGAAAACCAACATGGTTACGCCAAAGCCGAGGAGTCCAATAAGCAGTACACCACGCGGGCCGCGTTGATCGGAAAGTCGACCCCACAGGGGGGCGAATAGAAAAAGTGAAAGAGTATAGACAGCCGTCAGTAATCCCGTGTGCCGGGAAACCTGCGCAGCATCACCTCCCGCGCCCAGGAGTCGCTCAATCAGGTAGGGCAAAAGTGGAAGCACGATGCCAAAGCCAATCGACACAGTGAACACGCTAAGCATAAGCGTGGCCATAGTCGCGACGGGCAAACCTGCTGAGCGCACGCTGGTGACCCTCATGTAGCCACAGGCCATCGAGTCATGCCTGCGGTCTGACTGCTGGGCATCATAGGGACGAGTTAGCCGCAGCAACCGCCCTTGGATTGATGACTGGACGGGGCCTTAGCCATATCCACGCCATAGCCCGCGCCTTTCACGGCCGATTTCAGTTGATCGGGTGAGGTCAGTTGCTCGTCATAGCGCACCGCAGCCTCGCCGGTCGAGAGCGACACTACTACGTCATGGACTCCGGGAATTGCTTTCAGCGCGTTCGCCACATTGCTGGTGCAGCCGTCACACGTCATACCCGTTACGTTCAACGTTTGATTTAGCATGGTGATACTCCTTTTCATGATAGGGAATACAAACATCGCAGTAATACGCTTTTAGTCTCCTGCATGGACCTTCACATTCTCATGCAGATCAATACTTGCCGGATTGCTTGACTCAAGGATCGCTTTGGATCTCGCCATCTCGTCCGAGGAGCCATGGGCTACAACAAGAAATCCATCAGCTTTGACGGCTTGCTCGTACTGTATGACGCTGTCCTTCGGAATGCCGATGCTGAAAAGCGCAGCGCCAAGCGCGCTCAACCCACCGACCAGAATTGCACCCTCGACAGCGGCAACGACGATCCCTGCCAAGTGACCAAGCACCATGACAGGCCCGATCACAGGAATGGTCAGAAATATTCCGCCGAAGAACAGGCTCCAAAGGCTGCCCCAAAATGCGCCCTTCTTACCCCAAAATTTAATTCGGTCGCCGACGTTGTAGAAACCCACAACCTTTTCCTCGGAATGAAAACCTTGTCCGACGATACTGAAATGCGTCATGTCGAAACCACTGGCAGCAAGCTTGCGGACAGCGTCCTCTGCATCCTGATGATGAACGAATACAGCGACTACAGCGTCATGCTGATCCAGTTGGAGTGTCATGCTCTGTTCCTCGGTTGAGCGTGCTTGAGTTTTTTGGTTGGCACCAGCGATAGAGGGCTCCTCAGAGAACCATTGGTTTATCCGGTAATTCATTCGGCTCACCGCCGGCAACGGGAAAGTGTTTCGTCAGATGCTGTGTAACCGCCTGAACACCGCTGACTACGCCGCCTTCGTAATTGGATTGTTTGAAGGCGGCTTCCATCTGGCGGCAAATACTTTGCCATTCTTGAGAGCCTGCCTTCGCGTGTATCCCGCGATCGGCAACAATCTCCACGTCCCGGTCTGCCAGCAAAAGATAAATCAGCACACCGTTATTGTGAGCGGTGTCCCATATACGCAGCTGCGAAAACACATCAATAGCGCGCTCTCGCGCGGACTGGCCCTTGAAAAGCGGTGTGCTATCCAGTGCGCCCTCCACGACGAAACGGATTTCTCCGGCGTGTGCAGCCTCACTGGCTTTGATCGCTAGTTCGATCGCGATCAACGTTTCGCGGGGAAAAGCCCGTTTGACCTGCCAGTGGGTCATAACAAGATGGTTTAGAATGCGTTTGATATTCATCTTTACCATCTCCCTGATGCACCGCCGCCGCCAAACCCGCCGCCGCCGCCGAAGCCACCACCACCGCCTCGACCGAATCCTCCACGATGCCCCCCCATACCGTATCCGCCCATACCGCCACCGACCAACGTGAACAAGAGCGCTATCACTCCCGCGCCCAACGCGATGAACAGTGCGCCGGCAACCAACCAAGCGATAACGGCCACAACGCCTCCAGTGACTAGCGCGCCTGGAAATCTGCCCAAAACGGGGCGCAGAACACTGCCTATTACGAGCGCAAGAATAAAAACGAGCGGACCATACTGCCGAATATCTGTAACACCGCCGATAGTTTGTGCGTTGGGTGCAGGCAACGGTTCGCCATCAATTACCCGGATCATCTGGTCGAGCCCGGCAGCAATGCCACCGTAGAAGTCTCCTTGCTTGAAGCGCGGTGTGATGATCTCGCTAATGATGCGCTTGCTGGTGGCGTCATTGAGTGCGCCCTCAAGCCCGTAGCCTACTTCGATGCGAAGCGCACGGTCGGTCTTAGCGACGACCAGGATTGCGCCGTCATCCACTTTTTTTCGGCCTAACTTCCATTGCTCCGCAACGCGCAAAGCATATTGTTCGATCGCTTCCGGCTGGGTGCTGGGGACAATGAGAAGTGCGAGTTGAGTGCCTTTCTTGGCTTCAAACGACCGTAAAGTTTGCTCAAGACTTGCTGCCTGATCTGCGGAGAGCGTAGCGGTCTGGTCAGTGACCCGGCCAGTCAGGGGGGGGACTGCGACTTGAGCGCCCACGAGGAAAGACCAGCAAAGCACTAAGACAAACAATGCCGCCGCGCTTGTCGTGCGCACCGTCGTCACTTGGTTGCTCCCTGAGTCCCGCTTGGGGGAAGAGCAGGCGCTGACCCAAAATCTACTGCGGGGGGCTTAGCGATTTCTTTTTCGTTTGCGACCGTGAAATTAGGCTTCTCTTTGTATCCGAATGCCATCGCCGTCAGATTGGAGGGGAACGAGCGGACCGTGACGTTGAATTCCTGCACTGACTTGATGTAACGGTTGCGTGCCACTGCGATGCGGTTTTCGGTGCCTTCCAGTTGCGCCTGCAAATCGCGAAAACCGGCGTCGGCTTTCAGTTGCGGGTAGTTTTCGCTCACTGCCAGCAACCGGGATAACGCTCCGGACAGCTCGCCTTGTGCAGCCTGAAACTTGGCAAAGGCGGCCGGGTCATTGAGCACCTCTGGCGTCACTTGTATGGAGGTCGCCTGAGCCCGCGCTTGCGTCACTTGAATCAATACTTCTTTTTCATGCGCAGCATAGCCTTTGACGGTATTGACCAGATTAGGTACCAGATCCGCCCGCCGCTGGTATTGGTTTACTACCTCAGACCAGCTCGCTTTGATTTGCTCGTCGTTGCTCTGGAATGTGTTGTAGCCGCAGCCATTTAGGTTTAAAGCAACCAGCGTTGCCAGGATGATCCATAATTTGCGCATTTTATTTTTCCAAAAACAGGTTTTCAAACCGGACAACATTGTGACTGTTGCGCCTTTCATCAATATCCTTGCCATGTTTTGGTACCGGCGGCGTCTCGCCCCTCCAGCAGCACGAGAATCCTATCGCCGCAGCCGATAAAGTGCCTCTGTAGCTTGACCAACTCAATCTGCAAAACATGAAGCTGAGCTGCATAGTCATTATGTGAGATCGATGCCTCGGTTTGCCCCCTGCTGACGATAAGTTCGGCCGGCGTAATACCTGTGCCACCTGCAACCGACAGAGCGACTGCGTCACTTCGCCTGACATTTTTTCTTTTTGCTCATAGAAGTACTCCATCGTCCAGCTCGGTCGTTCGGACCTTCAGGGCAAAACTGATCTTGGTGACCACCGATTCGATCTTGGTCGGTGTCACGGACGCAGATTTTTTAGGCGCTTACGCGCTGTCTGCACACGCACCCGATACGGGTACCTCCCCTGACATTAGGCTCGTTCTGCTGAGGTACAAGACCCGAGCAATCAACAGATGGAATGGGATTGCTTGCGTCGTTGAACCTGCTAACGCGATTCAGGTGTTGATCCATAGCCGCCGGAATAAACGGAGTTAAAGGAGTGCCAGCGAGCCTTCCGGCAACATCGCTTCAGGTGGCCGATAGCCGCTTGCGCAGCGACGGCAGAAAGCGTGGCGTCCTCGCCGCATAATCTTCAAACTCCGCGCCGAACTGCTTACGCATCTCCGCCTCTTCTGTGATAGCCAGCCGCGCATACATCACTAGCAAAATAGGAAACATGAGCAAGGTCAGCAACGTCGGCCACTGGAACAGAAAGCCCAGCAGAATAAGTACGAACGCAACGTACTGCGGATGGCGGATGTGCGCATACGGGCCTGACACGGCGAGACCTTTGCGCTGCTGCGCGTGGTATAGGACATTCCACGCGCTAGACAGTAAATAGAAGCCGAAGCCAAGGAAGACATAGCTGGCGATGTGCAGCACACCGAAGTGCGGATCGCCCTTCTCTCCGAGTAACGTTGACCACAGATGGCCGGTGTTGTGGGACAGTAGGTCGAGGCTCGGAAACTTCGTCTGAAGCCAGCCCGACATCAGGTAGATGGTCAGCGGGAAACCGTACATCTCGACGAACAGAGCAACTATGAAGGCTGCGAACGCCCCGAAAGTGCGCCAGTCGCGTGCGGTCTGAGGCTTGAAGAAACTGAACGCGAACATGATGAAGATGGCCGAATTGAGGATGACGAGCGTCCACAGTCCGTAGTCCGGTGTGTCGTGCATGACTAATCTCCAGTCTTTGGCGGCTGCGATGGTCCGGGGGGGGCTTTAGCCGATGGGTCTCCGTGATGGTGACCATGGCGGCCGTGCATGAAGAAGTGCATCAGCGGGCACGCCAGCAGCAGTAGAAACGGCAGCGCGCCAAAGAAGTGGGCACGGTGTTCGCTTAACAGAAAATACGTAGCAATGGCGCCAAAAACGATCAACCCGATCAAGTAGCGCGAGTTCCAAAAGCTTGGTGGCTCAGAGCTTTGCTGGAGGTGGTCGTGCTTCACTAGATTCTCCTTGGGGAGCCTACAGAGTTCGGAAAAATCGTACGCTAAGGTTTTCCGAACTG
Source organism: Pseudomonas sp. 65/3-MNA-CIBAN-0223 (assembly GCF_040310425.1). Classification (NCBI taxonomy): domain Bacteria; kingdom Pseudomonadati; phylum Pseudomonadota; class Gammaproteobacteria; order Pseudomonadales; family Pseudomonadaceae; genus Pseudomonas; species Pseudomonas sp. 65/3-MNA-CIBAN-0223. The sequence continues at coordinate 60,972 of NZ_JBEOPV010000023.1, read as the reverse complement.
CCGTAGGCCGAGCAGTCGCGCGGCGACGATGAGGTACGCACCCCTGCGATGTGGAATTGCGGAAAGCCAACTCGGCAATAAGCTGCTGATCATCGCCGTACCACCCGCGGCAGCAGCCGGACCAAATCCAGGTTCATTCCCAGGACCGCAGAGACCGGCACCGCGCACACTTTTTCCGCATTCCCGGCGTAGCAAAGCGCCGCGAGCCGTGAGGGTGAGGCGCATGAGACTACGGCGGTGATGACGGAACCAGTACATGAGCATTCCATAGACCTGTTAAGCCATGTCGATGTTCAGTTTAGACCTCTAAGCAGCATCAGAACTGACCTAAGTCAAACCAGCGGTTGTTTGCTGCTCACTCGGGCACTTGGTAGCTAATGCCATTGGGTCCGGCCCCAACTTTATGGCTGGCCACCACTGTGCGGCTGGCAGTATCGATCACAGAGAAGGTGCCGGCCTCGATATTGCTAACATGCACGCGACGGTCAAACCGTCAAGGCGTCACGCTGATGCCGTTGGGGCCCTTGCCTACAGGAACGGTCTTCGTGACCTTGCGGTCCTTCACGTCGAGCACGGAGACCGAGTTGGCGTAGGTGTTGGTAACGTATGCGTACCGTCCGTCACGGTCGACGACCACGCCATGAGCACCGGCGCCAGTCACGACTGTCTTGGCGACCTTGAAACTCTCCAGGTCGATCAGGCTGACGGTTTTGCCAGGCTTCTTGGGCGTGCCCTGGTTGGCCACCAGCAGCGTGCGCGAATCCGGCGTGACGTACAGCTGGATAGGCACCGTTCCGACGGCAACCTTGCGAATCACCTGGCGCGTGGCCGGGTCTATCACGGCGACGGCGTTTTCTTCCGACAGCGACACCAAGACAAGACGACCGTCCGGCGTGAAGCCGACTTGAGCCGGACCCTTGCCTACCTGCACCTGCGCGATCTCCTTTTGGCTGACGGTATCAATGACCGACACCGTGCCGCCCTTGAGGTTGGCGACGTAGGCCTGCTTGCCGTCCGGACTGATGCGAAGACCGTGGGGGAACTTACCAACCGGAATCGTGGCGACAACACGCTGCGCCGATGTGTCAATCACACTCACCGTGTCGTCGCCGCCGTTGGTGACGTAGGCAAGGCGGCCATCTGGCGACACCACCACATGGGCCGGGTGCGTGCCGACCGGCACCTTGGCGATTACCGCGTCACTACTGGTATCAATGGCCCAAACAGCTCCTACCGTCGCCATCGCGCTGTGTTCACCTTTGGCCATTTCCTTATGCACAGAGCCAGCCGCCTGATCAGGCTCGCCGTTATTGGTCACCCATACGACCTTTCCGTCGGGCGATACCTGCACGTTGTGCGGTGTCTTGCCGACGCGCACGCTTGCCAGTGTCTTGAACGACGCGGCATCGAGCACGCTGACCGTGTCAGCGCCCTCATTGGCCACATACACCTTGTCAGCGGCCCAGGTAGCGCCGGACCAGGCCAGCAGCCCGACCTGTATTGCCGTTAAAAACCACTTACCTTTACTTGTCATCATGATTAATCCTTATTGAGAAAATAAAACTTCTATCGTCAGGCCTCAGCCTGCGGCGGCCCGTCTTGGATGCCATTACTGGCCACGCCGCCTCTAATCTTGTGATTCACCTCCTTGACCGTGACAGCTGCCGCCGTCGATACCACCAAAACAGCGGAGTCATACGCGTCTGTTTCGCAGCCGCAAAGCGTTGCCGATCACCGACACCGAACTCAAGCTCATGGCCAGCGCGGCAATCAGCGGCGACAGCAGCCAGCCGGTCAGCGGATACAGCACGCCGGCCGCAATCGGGATGCCCAGCGCGTTGTACAAAAAGGCAAACATCAGGTTTTGCTTCATGTTGCCCACCGTGGCTTCCGACAATGCGCGCGCAATCGCAATCCCGCGTAGATCGCCCTTGACCAGCGTGATCTGGGCGCTGTTCATCGCCACGTCGGTTCCGGTGCCCATGGCCACGCCGACATCGGCCTTGGCCAGCGCCGGCGCGTCGTTGATGCCGTCGCCCGCCATGGCCACCACGCGGCCTTCCTTTTGCAACCTTTCCACCAGCAGCAGCTTGTCGGCCGGCTTGACCTCGCCATGCACCTCGTCGATGCCCAGGCGGGCTGCAACAGCCTTGGCCGTGGTCAGGCCGTCGCCGGTCGCCATCACGATGCGCAGCCCCGAAGCCTTGAGCGTCGCCAAAGCTTCCGGCGTGCTGGCTTTGATCGGGTCGGACACGGCCAGCAGGCCCATCAGCTGGCCATCGACTGCCAGGTGCATCACGCTGGCGCCTTCTGCGCGCAAGGCCTCGGCCTGCGGCACCAGGGCAGCGACCGAGACGCCGATCTGCTCCATCAGCGTGGTGTTGCCCAGCGCCAGTTGACGCCCTGCCACCTGCCCACGCACGCCGATGCCCGAGCCGGACTCGAAATTCTCGGGCTTGTCGAGCAGCATGCCGCGCTCGCGGGCGGCGCGCACGATGGTTTCGGCCAGCGGGTGCTCGCTGCCCTGGTCCAGGCTGGCGGCCAGGCGCAGCACCTCGTCGGCATCAAAGCCGGGCGCAGGCACAGCGCGCTCGAACGTCGGACGGCCCTCGGTCAGGGTGCCGGTCTTGTCGATGATGAGGGTGTCGATTTTGCGCATGTTTTCGATCGCTGCAGCATCGCGGAACAGCACGCCGTGCGTTGCGCCGCGACCGGTGGCGACCATGATGGACATCGGCGTGGCCAGGCCCAGCGCGCAGGGGCAGGCAATGATCAGCACCGACACCGCGTTGATCAGGCCGAACACCCAGCGCGGCTCGGGACCGAACAGGCCCCAGCCGAGGAAGGCCAGCAGGGCGATCCCCATAACGGTGACGACAAAGTAGCCCGCCACGACGTCGGCCATGCGCTGCATCGGCGCCCGGGAACGCTGGGCCTGCGCCACCATTTGCACGATCTGGGCCAGCATTGTGGTCGCGCCTACATGTTCAGAGCGCATCACCAGTGCGCCGCTGGTGTTGAGCGTGGCGCCGATCACCTTGTCGCCCACGCGCTTGGTGACCGGTATCGGCTCGCCCGTGAGCATGGATTCATCGACCGAGCTGCCGCCTTCAGTCACCACGCCGTCCACTGGCACCTTCTCGCCAGGGCGAACGCGCAGCAAGTCGTCCACATGTACATGGTTCAGCGGGATATCCTCTTCGGTGCCGTCCTCCCGGATGCGGCGGGCGGTCTTGGGCGCCAGGCCAAGCAGCGACTTGATGGCCGCCGAGGTCTGCGACCGGGCCTTGAGTTCGAGCACCTGGCCCAGCAGCGTGAGCGAGATGATCACGGCGGCCGCTTCAAAGTACACGGCGACGCGGCCCATGGAGATGAACGAGGCCGGGAACACCTGCGGCGTGACCGTCGCGACCACGCTATAGACGAAAGCCGCACCGGTGCCCAGACCAATCAAGGTCCACATGTTCGGACTGAGGTTCACCACGGACTGCCACCCGCGCGTAAAGAACGGCCATCCGGCCCACAGGACGATGGGGATCGACAGCACCAGTTCGACCCAGCTCTGCACGGTCATGTCCATCCACTGGAAACGGTGGCCGAACATGGCGAGAACAAAGACCATGCCTGTCAGCGGCAAGGTCCACCAGAAGCGGCGCTGAAAATCGCGCAATTCGGGGTTCTCATCGTCGTCGAGTTCCGGCAGCAAGGGCTCCAGCGACATGCCGCATTTGGGGCAGTTGCCCGGATGGTCCTGACGTATCTCGGGGTGCATCGGGCAGGTGTAGATGGTGCCGGCGGCCGCTGGCGCTGTCTCCGCCGGTGGTGCCAGCGTGAGGTATTGCAGCGGATTCGCCGCAAACTTGCCCTGACACTTGGTGCTGCAGAAGTAATAAGGCCGGCCCTCGTGCGTTAACTTGTGAACAGACTGCTCCGTGACGGTCATGCCGCACACCGGATCACGTAGACCTTCACCTTGGGGGTTTAATGGATGGGAGTGACTATGGTCGTGGTGGCTCGTGTTGGTGGCCATGATTATTTTCCGTCCTCATCCTTGTTGGCTTCTGCCTGATCACCATCTCGACCATGCCCTCCATGGCCATGTCCAAAAAAATGCATCAAAGGACAAATCAACAGGATCAGATAGGGTAAATAAGGCGAAACATGGCTGAAATGTTCCCTGACCACGTAGAAAGCGCTGATCGCAACCAGCATGATCAGTAAGACACCCGTTTTGCGCCTCCAGAAAGGCGAAGGAGCGTTTTCAACCGAAAGTGGATGGTTAGTCATAATGTAGTCCCCACTGTCCTCGCAAAAGTTGCGGTGACGTATGTGGCTGAGAGTAGTCAACGTTCGCTTTGAGACAGTGATATCGATCAAGCCACGTTCATTTCACGTCAAACTGACCGACCATTCCGGCGAGATGTTGTTGGGGCGACATTGATGTATCAGGATGGTCTTGATGGAGTTGGCTCATGATCTCGCCAAGCATTTTCATGTGCTCTGCCATGTGCACATGGCGTTGACCCGCTGGGGTTTTTTCGGCTTGAATCAGAACTGTTTCCGCTTTATTACGATTACGCATGCTTTCCATGCGCTCCATCACTCGGTCTCCGCCGCCCTCAGCCCATGCCGAGGCCGAGAGCAGGATCGAGCCCACCAGAAACACGGTTTTGAGATAGCTCATGGGGCCGCTCCTTGATAGGGATGGTGTCCGACTCCTGAGGATTTTTCTCTCTGGAGAGTCGGATGAGCACTTGACGGTGTTCATGGGCAAACCCTAGACAACGCTTGCTGACATCTACCTGAAGCCAGAATTACATTTCTGTCAGTTTCTGGTTGGCTGGGCTAATTCGTTGCAAACTCAGCCCCATCATCACTTTGAGAGCCACTCCCATGAGACTGCTGGTTGCTGAAGACGAACCGAAAATAGGTATCTACTTGCAACAGGGCCTTACTGAGGCTGGGTTCAACGTTGATCGTTTCACCAATGGTACTGAGGCCCTGCAACACGCCTTGAGCGAAGCGTATGACCTACTGATTCTTGACGTCATGATGCCCGGTCTGGATGGGTGGGAAGTGCTTCAGAAGGTGCGTTCGGCAGGAAAAGATGTACCGGTGTTATTTCTGACTGCGCGAGACCGTGTTGAAGATCGCGTTAAGGGGCTTGAGCTCGGAGCGGATGATTACCTGATCAAGCCCTTCGCATTTTCTGAATTGCTGGCCCGCGTCAGAACACTACTGCGTCGCGGTAATGGCGCGCCCTCGCCAACCAGTATGAAACTGGCCGACCTAGAGGTTGACCTGCTCAAACGCAGGGCCATTCGGGGGGGGAAACGCATAGACCTGACGGCCAAAGAGTTTGCGCTGCTGGAGTTGCTGCTCCGTCGCCGGGGCGAAGTGCTGCCGAAGTCGCTCATCGCCTCGCAAGTTTGGGACATGAATTTCGACAGCGATACCAACGTAATCGAGGTTGCGGTGCGCAGGCTCAGGGCGAAGATTGATGACAGCTTTGAGGTCAAGCTGATCCACACCGCACGTGGTATGGGCTACATGCTTGATGCACCGGATTCGGAATCAAAATGAAGCGTCTGTCCCTGACTACACGCATGGGTCTGATGTTCATGCTTGCGGTAACAGCTGTGCTCACCGTCGCCGGAGTCAGCTTTGACCACCTCAGCCAGCATCACTTCAAAATGTTGGATCAACAGGCTCTAAACGAAAAACTCCACTCGACCCAGAGAATCCTGGGGGAGCTGAAGAGCATCGATCAATTCAGCGAGTTAAAGCCCGAGTTACAGGCTTTGCTCGGGGCTCACCATAATTTGACAGCCCTTATCCTAGACGATGACGGGAGGCTACTTTTCGCTGATCCAGGGCCAGTCAATGTTCCAGAGGCGTTCCTCACGACCACCAACAATAATTTTTGGGAATGGCAGAACCAAGAGCAGATGCTCCGCGGGGTGACGGCACAAGCGATGGTGACCGGTCGGGACAAGCCGCTGACCGTGATCTTGATCTTTGATGTTACTGAACACATGTTTTTCTTCGAGACGCTCCAGCGATGGTTCTGGATAGGGCTGGTGATCAGCGCGCTCGTCAGTATGGGGCTGGGCTGGTTGGTTGCCCGCAGTGGCATGCGTCCTATTCGTCAGGTAACCAAGGTCGCTGCGTCGATGTCGGCCAAATCACTTAAAGAGCGAATTCCGTTAGCGTCTGTTCCAAAAGAGCTTCAACAGATGGTGTCGTCGTTCAACGCAATGTTGTCACGTCTGGATGATGCTTTTGTCCGGTTATCAAATTTCTCTGCGGACATTGCTCACGAACTGCGCACACCGGTCAGTAATCTGATGACCCATACCGAAGTGGTGCTCTCTAGAAAAAGGAATATTGAGGACTACGAAGACAATCTGTATTCGAATCTGGATGACTTGAAGCGTATGTCTCGGATGATCGACGACATGCTCTTTCTGGCTAAATCTGACAACGGCCTGATTACCCATGAGAACAAACCGATAGACCTATTGGACGTCGTAGAGAAGCTGCTCGAATACTACCACCTGCTGGCAGATGAGCGCGGCATCAACCTAACGGTTTCAGGGGCAGGGAGTGTCCGGGGCGACGTACTAATGCTGCACAGAGCTATCTCGAATCTGCTTTCTAATGCGCTGCGGTACACCCCGGAGGGGAGGACCATCAATGTCGATATCCAACAGAGAAGTACCTCGACATTTGTGGTCGTGGAAAACCCAGGAGAAACCATTGCACCCGAACACCTTGAAAAGCTCTTCGATCGATTTTATCGCGCGGATCCGGCTCGGCGTGAAGGGAGCCCCAGCAACGCTGGACTGGGGCTCTCAATTACGCGGTCGATCGTAGAGGCCCATGGAGGCAAGATCTGGTGTACCTCATCCAATCGAAAAACAGCCTTCCATATGGAATTTCCTAATGCCGGATCGAAACGAGCCTAGCCTCGCTCAGGCGTCGTCTTAGAGCAAAGGCCGCGACCTTTGCTCCAAGACGGATTGACCGACAGGCTTCAGAGAGAAAGCCAAGGTAACGCACATCGGGAAAATAAAAAGCCACGATGACAACCCTCAATTCTGGACCAGAGGGCACGCGCAAAGCTTACTGAAATGTAATCGAATGGTCGGCAGTCATGTGGCATCGTGTCCTAGCTCTATAACGCGGATCATCCTGATCCATTACCTGGGTTCAGTACGCGGCATACGCTTGGTATTCGCCTGTGGTTTTAAACGGAATTGAGAAGTAAAAAATAGATCTCCCCCACCAAACCTCGAACCAACAGCTTATGCTGTGAGGAGTCTTGCATGTCATTCTTTAAAACTACTACCGTAGCTGTTGCACTTACCGCCGGTTTGCTCGTGAGCGCTATCGCTCAGGCGCATCCAAAGCTGATGTCTTCGACCCCTGCGGACGGCTCGACGTCTGCGGCACCGTCCAAGATCGAACTGCACTTCTCGGAGAACCTCACGACTCAGTTCTCGGGAGCGAAACTGATCATGACTGACATGCCGGGTATGCCGAATTCACCTATGGGCGTTAAGGCTGGTGTCGCAGGCGGCGACGATCCAAAAATAATGGTTATCACGCCCACCGTTCCGCTAACCACTGGTACTTATAAGGTCGAATGGCGGGCAGTCTCCTCCGACACTCATCCCATCACCGGCAATTTCTCTTTTAAAGTGAAATGATCCATGAGCGACTCAATCAACATCGCCGTTCGTTTCGCTCTTTATATGGACCTCATGCTACTGTTTGGATTGGCCATTTTTGGTTTGTATAGCCTACGGGGGAAAGAGCGAGTATCCGGCGCTGTCTTAAACTTTGAGTCGCTCCTTTTCGGCACCGCAGTTATTGGTGTACTTCTGTCCCTTGCCGCTATGTTGTTTCTTGCGAAAGCAATGAGCGGCGTTTCAGAATTTATGGAGCTTCACCATCACATCTTCGAAATGGTGCTAACTGGTACCGACGTCGGGCTCACCTGGATGGTCCGAATAGCAGCCTTGGTGCTGGCAGGTATCGCCATCACACTTAACAAGCGCTTCCCAACCCTCAGTCTTTGGGCGGTTACCGTCTTCGGTGCTATTGCTCTCGCTACCCTAGCGTGGACAGGGCATGGCGCAATGGACGAAGGCAATCGTCGTTATATACATTTCATTAGCGATATACTTCACCTTCTGGCAGCCGGCGGTTGGATGGGCGCTCTGGCCGCATTCGCTTTACTGCTGCGCGCGAAAAGACTAAACGGCGGACAAGAAATACGGGTTCTCTCCCGTGTCCTGACTGGGTTTGAATCAGCTGGCGCGCTAATTGTTGTGATTTTAAGCATTACTGGCGTAGTGAATTATCTCTTTATCGTGGGCCCAACCCTAGACGAAGTGATGCTAACTACTTATGGTATTCTGCTCTTTTTGAAAGTTTTACTCTTCGCAGGGATGATTATACTAGCGACGCTAAATCGATTCCATTTGAGTCCACTGTTAGAACGCTCAATCAAGGAAGGGGACCATGCCGTCGCCGTCAATGCTTTACGACGTAGTATGACGCTGGAGTTTTCCGTTGCAGTAGTCATAGTATGCCTTGTCGCTTGGCTAGGAACCCTGAGCCCGGAGATGGATATGAGCACGGTGCAGCATTAATAATCCGCATAATGTCCACAGTTACCTGAAGCGCCTACGCTCCAAACGCAAATTTTGTGAGCGTTGAGCCAAGCGTCCATGTTGCCGTAACGCTACGGTTCTCAAGCCACAACTCGGTTGTCACCAGCATGTTGACTCCGGGGGTTAAAGTCCGCACCCTTGCCGCTAATAGTCAGGAGCAAGTGCTGCCAAAGGAGCCAAGTGTTTAGAGCCTGTTTGCAAGCAAGAACATAAGGCAGAAATATCCCCTTGAAGGGCGATCGCCTGCTCCCAAATACTGTCAACATCAGTGGTAGCTACGGCGAGAGGGGAACTTTCCAATATGGTCATGGCCATGGCATGTAGATGTAAAAAGTCGTCCCTAATGCGGCCGATCCCACCAATTTCAGCAAGACAGGCATCTAGCCGATCCACCAAGTTAAGCAATTGAGAGGTGTCGTAGCTCGCACGCAGTGAATCGAGTGCCTTGGCATCGACTTCTCCATAGGGCGTCACTCGAAACGAAGCGGGTGGAATGTGCATCAGTTCGTCTCCAAAACGTTGCTATGGGGAATCTTTTGCCCTCGAATCGAACCCGCAGCCTGCTGGAAAATGGAGTCTTTGATCCAGGGCTCCGGGGGGCGTTTGAGGCTGAGATTGAATTCTCCAAAGCGTTTGACGTTGCTGGTCAGGTAGGGGCTGAGAAACGATACATCTTCATCGGTAAACTGCCAGCCGTCACGGGCGAGTTTCTGCAGGATGCGCATCATGTCGACGGTGTTCTGCAAGATCACTGAGGAAGCAATCATATCGTTGTAACGCAAGCGCTTCTGTTGCTCATCTGGATCGTTCTCGGCGATGACATCGCCGCCGAAGGACAGCCACTTCGAGAAACCGTTGTAGGACTCGATCTTGTTGGTATTGGCTGTTACTTCTTGGCGCAACTCACGGCTGCCAATCCATTTGAGCAGGAAAATCGTCCGGATTACACATCCCAGCTCCTGCGCTGCATGGTAGAGCTTGTTGCGCCGACTGTAAGAGCCGAGTTTGCGCAGCAGCATTGGCGAGGAAATTTTGCCGGCCTGAATCGACAGCGCCACCTGCATCAGATCCTGCCAATGGGTCTCTATCTGGCTCCAGTTGACGGTATCAGTGAAGAAGCTGTTGATGTGCTTGTACTTGGCCGAGCGATCGGGTCGATACATGACCAGATTGCGCCAGTTGCGGATGCGAGGCATTAGATTAATGCCCAGCAAATGGGTGAATGCAAACACTGTTGCGGACTGGCCTTGAGTGTCTGAATAAACCGTATCAACTTCAATACTATGATCCGCTTTTAGCAGGCCCTCAATGACATAGATGGCCTCCCAGATGCCGGGAGGGATGAAGTGCTGAAAGACTGCGATGTAGTTATTTGCCACATGTCGGTAGGCGACCGCGCCCATCTTGCGATATCGGAAATGGTAGCCGGCGAGCAAGTTTTCATCGTAGAAGTCAAATTGTGTCCCGTCGGCCGCGACCGCCTTGCCGTCGCCCCAGAGCTTGGGCAGATCGAGCTGGAGATAAAGCTCGACCAACTCCCGGTTAGCCTTATCCAGCTTGTCGAGTGGCAGGTGCCGACGATTGGTGTAAGACAGCATGTGTGGGGTTACGTTACCCGCCAGATGGCGAGCAGCTTGGTTCGGTCCTAGGTTGCAGCCCATGGCGAAGATCGTCATCAGGTAGCGTTCGGCTGGCTCCTTCAGTTTGGGGTCGCTGCCGGACATCGGCCCAAAATGGCGAGTGAACTGAATCCAGTGCTCGATGTTGGCCATAATGTCGAGCACATGCCTGGCAGGCATACGCTGTGTGATAGCCGTTTGTAGCGAGATTGCTGAAGGCGGGATGTCACGGGCGACCACTCGGCGCAACACAGGATCACCGGCCTCATTAATTGACACGTCACCCCGGCAACTGGGAAATTTGTCATCCAACTGCTGAGCAGTGCTCTCAAGTTGCTCCTTCAAGCTGGCGACAAACTCTGTGGCCGTACTCGGTAGGCCGACCTTTTCGCAGTATTCCGGCAGACGAGCCAGACACTCATCCCAAGGCAATAACTGTTTGCGGTAGTCAGCAAACGACTCCGAACCAAGCACACAGATATCGCCAGAGCGAAGCTCATTGGCCAGATGGGAAAACACGCAGACTTCCAGGAAGCGCCGGTTGGTCGGTGGTCCTTCGCTGGCTGCGCGACGGACAACTTTGATCCAGCGATCCGAGGCGAACGACAGGTCCACGTGCTCGTCGATCCATTCCCTATGCAGGTTCTCGTTGTCCTGGACCACTTGCAGAGCCGCGATAAGCGAGCGATCCTGGGTTGTTGGCTCCATTTGCAGCAGATGGCTCAGGCGGAACAGCAGTGATCGATGGGATTTGAAGTGCTTCCAGAGTAACGGGAGATAGTTACTGCCGCCTGTGGCCTGGACTTCGGCGCAGGCCTCGCGAAGGTGATCAAGATTCCCTTCGGGAGACAGATACTCGCGAATCAAGCTTCCGGCTTCCTGATCAATTGGTTCTTGGCTGAGAATTTGAATCACGCCATCCAAGGTGGCCACGAGCAACTCTAGCTTTTTGCGCTGACGTAGCTGGATCTGCTCCAACTCATCCTTGGCTCGCTTGTGAATCGTCGCGATTCGCTTGATGAACATCTCAGCAAGGTGATCCCGTGCTCGTACACGCATGAGGTAGATCAGCGCCAGCATCAAGGTGTAGCGCTTTGGAAGCGAACAATCCTTAAGCTCTGAAACATCTGTTTTCTCCGCTTGATTCGCAAAAAACCAAATCTTGGTATCAACGATTCCCTCAAAGATGACGTCGAGGTCACCGAATCCCTCCAGCCAACTTAAGTGGTCGATCAATATCTCCAAATGTTTGCGAGAGGGCTTCTTGGGGACCTGCTTCAGGGCATTGAAATCGCTTTGGCGCCGACCGAAATCGGTGTCCAGAAGTTCTCTGAGACGATAGATCACATCAATCGGAGCCCTATCGACGACTCGATTGAAAATCTTTTCCTGGAGAGAAACTTGGGCGTCTTCAGCCGCATCATTGAGTGTCGAGTAGGCCGGCAGTTCGTAACCTCGCTCAAGCAGCTCGCCAATCAGGACATTGATGACGTCAACGCGCTGATCAAGGACCTCCGCCGCTTCGTGGGCAGTTTTCTCGGCAACTTTCAGAGCATCGCTCCCATAAAACGGGGTGATCTGTAGATATTGGCGGATAGCTGTTTGATGACGGTACAGGGTACGGGGATTCGCATAACGAGGAACTATGCGCGCCCCGTAACTCAGGCACGACCTGACATGGTTAACGATTTCAGCTGGAATCTCTTCGAGAGCGGGGAAGTAATGGAGCTGTTGGAATGCTTTAAGTAGAACGGCTAACCCAATGGTAAGAGCAGGGCTTTTAGCCGTTCTAGAGAGCCATTCGAGCTCAGATTCTGAGAGCGAATAGCTCTGATGAAGCTCTTTCGACGACAGATTCGCCCGCAGCTTCGGATAGGCTGTCCGCTCCAGAGAGGCCATGGAGTTCGTCCCTCAATAAAAAGCAAAAGCTTCAGCATAGACGGCTAAACTTGGGACGAGGAAAGGCAACGCAGAATAATATTTAAATCCTATAAATATCATCAGGTTACAGAACGAATGTCCTGATTTTCCTTTATCTCGGCATAACCCCCTCTGCAACGCGGCCACGAAACGCTCCCGGTCAATCGTCAGTAACACATCTCCTGCGTTTACCGCTTGGTTGTCCACAACATTCAGTTCCTTTACCCAACCCGACACGTCGGGAGCGAGGGTGATGATATCCGCGCGGATACGCGCATCACGCGTCCACGGCGACAGCATGTAGTAACGCCACAGTTCATACCCCGCGAAGACGGCGGCCAGCACCAACGCGAGGGTCACTACAACCCGTATTAACATGCGCATCAGTTACTCCTTTTCATAACGGCCCTAGCCATTTGGTGACTACCGTCAAGACACAAACGAAAATGGCGACATCGAATAGCGCTTCGTGCCAGATCCAGATATGCCATCGGGTTAATTGCAGTAGCGCCCGTAGGCCAGCAGTAATCAAAAATGCGAGCAACATATAAAATAAAAAGGGGCTAAGCAGCACTCCGCCTAATGACCACTCACGCAATCCCATTGGCGGCCTCCTGGCTGACACACCAGCGTTGCCAACTATGTTGAAGTTGCAGGACCGCGCCTCGCGCCAAACGCAAGTCGCTATTTTGCGGAGACTGATCCAATACTCGCAGCAACGTTTCAGTCGCAGAATCGAGAGCACTAGCTCGCTCGCGCGCCGGCGCGTCGTTCAGCACGTCGGCCACGCGATTCAGAAATATCCTGTCAGCCCCTCCCAACGAAATTTTCGACCTGGAGAGACATTTGCGTAGGTGAATCAACTCATCACCGACATCCAGCCCGTGCATAGCTGCTTCAATGCGCAAACGTTCAGTTCTGGATAAGTCTTTATCCAGCTGAGCAAACAGCAGCATACGATCAGCCATTCGTCCCCCGAACCAGGTTTCAGCATCTGCAAGGTCGCGATGGGTCAAGCGCACCAGATCCTGGCGAGTTGAATTCAGTAATCGTCGGCTTTTCCAGAGTGGGTAGCGAAAAACCAATAATTTGAATGCCAGCACAGCAACTAATACACCTACCGTAATTGCCATTGCGTTATTGAAAAATGTCTCCACGCTGTAGGTCATATGATTGCTTACTGATAACAAGACTATGAAATGCAGGCAAAAAGATGTTGCTGTTCCTGCGATTTTTGGATTCGCCATGCCCAATGCACCGAAGAATAACGGCACACCCAACGCCAGACAGAGCATGGCAAAGCTACTCCATTGCGGCAGGATGAACTGTCCCACGAATAAGGCGACCGGTACTGCCAGGCACACTCCCCGTAAAAAACTCATGCCTATTTGAGCGCCGTTTTCTTTACTTGCAAACAATCCGCAGACCACGCAAGTCAGCAACATTCCGCTAATGGCTGCTGGCCAGGCGGTCGCCAGCCAAATACAGGCCATCGCGAGAAAAGCCAAGGCACTACGTGTGCCAAACAAGACGGCCGATACCCAGTCACGCTGCACAGCGAGACTGACTGTTGAAGCTGTCTTTCGGCCCTCCTCCACATCACGCAGCGCCCGACTGCTCGCCATCGCGTTATCCAGAACCAGTGCCATGCGTGCCAGGCAGGATCGTTCTACGCCAGTGTTTTGCTGATCGGTGGACATCTCCCAAAGCTGGTGTCTTAACACCTTAACTTCTGATGGGTTTGGATCCGGCAGCGCTTGCCAAACCGCCTCCAAACTGGACGCTAGGGCATGCATTTGTTTGTCATCCAACTGTAGCCATTGCCGACGCACTGAACGACAAAGGCGTAGCATCATCAATAATGACTGTACCAGCGCTCCGATAGCTCGGGCACGCTGACGTCCAGAATGACCTTCAAACCATGCGTGCTCGCGTTGTGCATCTACCGCGATGATCCCGGAAAGCAACTCAAGTAGATCGTTACGAGCGGAGCCTGCGCCGACCAGGCTCGCCTGTGCTGCCTGAGTACCACGCTTGCTGACATCTCGCGCTTGCTTGGTAAGAGCGAGCTCCACCTTCGAGGGCCATAACAATGCACTGACGAGCGTTGCACAGATGATTCCCAGACTGATCTCTGTACACCGCGCGACTGCTTGATCAAAAACGCCTAAAGGGTGGTTTAACGCCGGTAACGCAATAATTGCGACGGTATAACCTGACAACACCCAAGAATAAGAGAACGCGCTCCGTAACATCGTAGAAACAGCGGTCGTCAAACCGAGCCAAAGCGCCAGGCTCAGGAGAAAAAGCCATGGCGCCTGAGCCGCCATGCTCATAAACACCACCGACATGACGGTTCCCACTAGAGTACCCAGCAATCGAGCGAGCCCCTTCTGCAGCACCATGCCCGAAAGGGGTTGAGCGACAATAAAAGCGGTCATCAGCGCCCATGACGGTTGCTCGAGCCCCCATCGCATGGCCAGCCACAAAGCAAGCCCACCGCCAATCAGTGTCTTGATGGAGAACTGTACAGCAGCCACGCCAGGCAAAAAAAGCGCTCTGAAAGTCGTGCCCAAAAAACCACCTCAAGAAGAGATCAGCAGACAAAATAGCAACCTTGCATAGCTATTGAAGTATGGCTGAGTGCAGAGCGCCTACAACCGTCGCGTCATCCACTTCATATACCCCGCCTGGGTTGGCCAGGTATTGAATGTTCGGACGCACCATGAGCCACGGGGCGGTGCAAAGCAGTACCGCCGCCGAAAATTCGTAAAAAAGAGCAGTGACACTTCAGTGCACTGCCCTTCTCTGTTTTGTTGATCCCTCAGTCCAGACGGAACGCAATCACGCTATCACCCAACGTCGTTCCAAGAGAGCCATGACCACCGGCAGCGATGATCACGTACTGCTTGCCGTCGCTGCCCATGTAGGTCGATGGGGTGGCCTGCCCGCCAGCGGGCAATTCGGTCTCCCAGAGGACTTCGCCAGTATTGATGTCGTAAGCACGAATAAAGTTATCAGCCGTTGCACCGTGGAAAACCACGCCACCGGCAGTCACCAACGGCCCACCATGGGCAACCATGCCCATCGGGAAGCCGATCGGGAAACGCCCAGGCAGGAAACTGGTCTTCAGATTTTTGCTCGTGCCCGTGCGACGCATCCACTCGGTTTTGCCCGTGTTCAGATCAACCCCGACCATACGCCCCCAAGGCGGTGCGATACAGGGAACGCCAAGACCGGAGGCGAATTGCTGAATATGTATGGCGTAGTCGCCTTGGAAGTTTTCGTTCCAGTAAGGCGTTCCGTCCTGGGTGAACAGGCGCTTGTCTTCTGTTTGCGCGGTGCGCTTGATCAGATTGTATTTGTAGGCAAGACGCACAGGCGCTGCGATCAGAATCTGTCGGTCAGGATCGACCGCCACCGAGCCCCAGTTAAAGGCGCCGATGTTGCCAGGGAAAATGAGCGAGCCCGACTCGGTGCTCGGCGTCCATGGGTTGCCATCGTAACGCAGTTGGTTGTAGCTGATGCGGCAAGACATCTGATCGAAGGGCGTCATGCCCCACATGGATTTTTCTGTCAGCGCCTCAGGAATGAAGTTGATTTTGGAAACGGGTTGCGTCGGTGCAAAGTGCTCACCCGGCACACCGCCATCGGTTGCGACCTTGACCTGATCAACAGGGACTATCGGCTCCCCTGTCAGGCGATTTAGGACAAAGATGTTGCCGACCTTGGTGGGCAGCAGCAGGGCCGGTTGCTTTTTGCCCTCTTTACCCAAGTCGAGCAGCGTGGGTTGCGAAGGGTTATCGCGGTCCCACAGGTCGTTGTGCGAAGTCTGGAATTTCCACTTGAACGCACCCGTGTGCAGGTCGAGCGCAACCAGGGTATCGCGGAATTTTTCAGTGTTGCTGTTCGGATCACGCTGGGTGCCAAGTTCATCCGGCGAGGCATTACCGAAAGGTACGTAGACCAGACCATTTTTCATATCGGCACTCAGGGTGCCCCACGCGACCGGCGTGTCGTAGGGATAGGTCTTGTCCGCCGCGATGGGTTGGGTATTGTCCGGATTTTCAGGATCGAAGTTCCACACCAATTGGCCGGTGATCACGTTGTAGGCCCGGATCACGCCGGACGGGTTGCCATCGTTGTAACCGTTGTCCATGACCGAGCCACCGACAACAATCAGATTGCCCGCCACCAGCGGCGCTGCGGTCTGCATCAAGGCGTGTGGACGAATCTCGCCCATGTTGGCACTCAGATCGACCACGCCGTTGTCACCAAAGTTACTGCACAGCTTGCCGGTATCCGCATCCAGCGCCACCAGTCGGGCATCTGCGGTCGCGGTGATGATGCGTTTTTCGCACTGCGCCGCAACGCCTTGCTCAGCGGTCGAGACGTTAGTGGATTGACCACTGTCGGAAGCCGCAGAGTAGTAACTCACGCCTCGGCAAGTCTGATGCTGTTGCAGGTAGGAGCGGTTTTTCTCCGGCGCGTATTTCCAGTCCAGTTTCCCGGTCTCCGGGTTCAGGGCGTGCACCTCGTTATGAGCGGTACACAGATACACCCGGTTGTTGACCTTAAGTGGCGTCGCTTCGAAGGTGTACTCGCTCGCATCTTTTTCAGCATCGCGAAGGTCGCCGGTGTGGTATTCCCAGGCCACCGACAGTTTCTTTACATTGTCCGGTTTGATCTGGTCCAGACTGGAAAAGCGCTGACCGTTATTGGTGCCGCCATAAGCCACCCAATCTTTACCCGCCACATCAGTGCTGCGTGACGTCACCGGGTTGCTGAGCTGACCTTTTACCGGGTAGGGATCGTAGAACATGACCGCTATCACGATCACCATCATTACCCCAACCGTGCCCCCCAGGAAAGGATGAAAACCGCGGGTATCGGCAGCCGTCTGCGCCTTGTTAAGTGGGCGAACAACCCAAGGCATTGCCAGCCACAAACCCATTAGCGCGAACAGATCACCACGGGGAATCCACTGCCACTTATCGAAGCCAACTTCGTAAATGATCCAGATCAGAATCCCCCACATCATCAGCGCATAAAGCGTCAGCGCTGACTTCTTTTGCAGAAATATCAGCACCGCCGTCACCAGCACACCAAGGGCAATGACCGTATACGCTGGCGAACCACCGGCAGCCACCAACTGTGCACCCATGTACAGCAGCGCAATACCCAGTATCGCCATCACGATACTTGTCACTCTTAAAATCATCGTTATTTTCCTATCTTTTGAAGGAGTGAAAAGCCCAAAGTCAGAAAACGGTATTAACGGTCAAACCCACCACGGTAGCGTTATCTACTTCGTAAACGCCACCGGGGTTTGCGAGGTACTGAACGTTGGGACGAAGCATCAGCCAAGGTGTCAGTTTAAAGTCGTAGTGGATCTCGGCGGCGTACTCCGCGTGCTGGATCGGCTGATACGCCGGGTTGTCGAAATTCGTGAGATCGCGCGTTTCGTTGTGCAGGCGCTGATTTTTCGTCAGCGCCGGATTGACGTGCAATTCACTGAAGCCGATAGCCAGCGAATCCTGTGGGCGGGCGTCGAATGGTCCCGCATAAATAGCGCCAACCTGAGCCTGCCAATCCAGTGTGCTGCTGCGTTTGTCGTACTGGGAATAATGGGCGAACAGGCTAAGACCCCTCTTGGTGTCACCGCCAACGGTGGTGATTTGCTGGCGAGCATAGGCATACATCCCATACCGCCCATCGAGCTGGTCTGCCGGCTCACCGGTTACTTGCTTGTTGCGGCCGTTGGCATCTTCAAGCACATCGTTGGCCGTAGCGCTGTTCCAGTAACCGCCCACCATGTATTTGCCCGCCATCCCCGCATCGCTCAGAGAAGGTGTCCAGCCCAGTTCGCTTACGTAGGTCGTACCTTCGCGACCGGACGTGTTGAGCTTGAAACCATTGTTGCTTTCGAGCAGGGTCGGGTTGTACTCGTAGGCGCCCACTTGAGCATAGACGGTGGGCGTGATGTTGACCTTGATCCGTCCTCCCCACTGCCCTACGGGTGAGTTGTACCAGACGGTGGACGCGTGACCGACCAGGCCACCACACAATGAGTTGTTCTGGAAGACACAACCTGTCGAATCGAAGTCGCTGCCAATGGGCAAGCGACCGACTTTTATGTCTAGAACGTCATCGAAGAATTTTTGCTGATACGCCAGCGTTGTAATGCGCCAGGTTTGGCCACGTCCGTAGTTTTCCTGGACCGAGGATCCAAGCGTACCCGTGCGTGCGTCTGCAAGACGATCGTTGGTGATATCTCGACCGCTACGCTCTGTAATAAGTAACTGAAGATTTGCTTTCTCCCAGCCCAAGATCTTTTCAAGATCGAATGCGCCACCCATATTGAACTGATCGGTATAACGGGCAGTGTGATCGTGGTCAGAACCACCGCGAAGATTGGCGGCACTTTCGGACTGATAACTGAACTGAAAGTCATATCCTTTATCCAGCAATTCGGTTCGCAAGCCACCCCAGTCGCCGGTCATCCATCGGGAGTTAGCTGAGAACATTTGTTCCTGCGCCCCGGCTCCCGTTGCAAAAATGATTATAAATAACCCACTGACAGGAATGATTTTTATCTTCACTGGAAACCTTACCGGATGCGTTTTGATACGCGTTAGTGGAAAAGGCGCATTGCACGCACAGTTCAAGAGCCCGCGAGCCTAACAGATTGATAGCTAACTATCAATTAGCTGGCTACCAGAGATAAATCTATTGAAACCAATAGCTTATTCAAAAGAAGCCATGTTTTTTTGTGTAATCAGGGGGTTATCGGTGTAGCGACAAACACTATTCAAAATGGCGATACAGGGTATCGACCGTTTGGATTGCTGCTTTCGTTGAACCCCATCAAATAACATGGCTGGGTTCATGACCAGTCGTTCAATATTGACGAGTCGAGGTGACAGAACAGATAGCACTTTCTGTGAGATGCGCAACTGCATCTAGATAAGCGTTACTCACTGTTTTATGGCGATTTAATAATTAATGCCGAGCCTAGGCTGCCGTGGCAGCCCGGCGAAGTGCTGTCAGACCCATTGGCCGTTGACCATCGCACGGTCGAAATTCAACCGCTCCATGATCGGTGCGTCGGAAAAGCTGAACAGGTCGAATTGGCTTTCGGCGTGCAATGACCAACTGATCCAGGATGGGATGACAAAAAGGTCGCCTTTTTCCAGGGCTCGGCTGACGCCGTCCAACACCACCTCTCCCCTACCCTCGAACACCTGGAAAACCCGCGAGCCCACTTCCCGACGTTCGGCTGAAACCGCGCCGGCACGCAAGCGATGAAACTCGGCACGGAGGGTGGACATGATGTCACCACCAGTGGTCGGATTGACGAAGCGCACGGCGGCATGGCCTTTCTCCAGGACACCGGGGAAGCCTTCCTCTTCGAGTCGCAACTGCTCAGAGAGGGCGCGATCGGTGTGCTCCCAACGATAGGCGCCAATGGGCGAACTGACGGTGTTCGCGAGGCCAGACAGCGGACGTAAACCCGGATGGCACCACAGGCGTTCGCCACGCGAGTATTGCGGCGTGGTGATATCGGTCAGTTTTTCCGAACCGAACTCAAAGAAGCCAACATCGTTCTGGTAGGAGAACGGGATATCAAGACCATCGATCCACGCCATCGGCTTGTCGGTCACGTTCTGGTGGCCGTGAAAGTTCCAGCCCGGGGTCAACAACAGATCGCCACGGCTCATACGAACCGGGTCGCCATTGACCACGGTCCAGACGCCCTCGCCTTCGATAACAAAACGGAAAGCATTCTGTGCGTGGCGATGCTCCGGTGCTGTTTCACGCGGGCCCAAGTATTGGATGGCGCACCACAAGGTCGGGCTGATGTAAGGACGCCCTTCAAGGCCCGGGTTGCCGAGGCCAATGGCCCGACGTTCGCCACCACGACCGACCGGCACCAGATCACCGGAGCGCTTGGCCAAGGGGTACAGGTCGGACCATTTCCAGACATACGGCACGGCGCGCGGCATGGGATGTTTGGGCATCAGGTTACCGATCTGCGTCCACAGCGGCATCATGTGCCCGGCTTCGAAATCGGCATACAGTTGGCGCAATTCCGGGGTGTCATCCGGCGCCATGACGTTTTGAACGGGGGCCTGTTCAAGGCCATCATGATTGGACATGGCTACGTATCCTTCTTTCAATGAAGTGGCGATGCGCGGACTTGGTTCCAGGCCAAAGGTCCGCGCAGGTGGCAAGCGGAGCAATGCCGAATCAGTGCTTCATGCAGTTGTCGAGGCTCCAGCCATACAGCCACTGCATGGCATCGTAAAACTGTTCTTGTGTACGACCGTCCCACAGTTGATTGCGCACTTGACGCTCGACACCTTTGGCGTGGTAAAGGCGCCCCATCTCGCGAGCCGACCATAGGATCCGGGCCGTGCGCGGGATGCGGATGGTTTCGTACAAGAGGAAGGCTGCCGTCAGGTCAAAATTGCATTGTTTGATAGCCTGCCCAAGTACCACAGCGTCTTCCAGTGCACTGCACGCACCTTGGGCCAGATACTGAGTCATTGGGTGAGCCGCATCGCCGAGGATGGTGACGCGGCCTTCGCCCCATTTTTCCACTGGATCACGGTCTGCGGTGGCCCATCGACGCCATGAGGTCGGGCGATCAAGCATCTGGCGTGGACGCGGGTGGATGCCCTCGAAGTAGCGAAGTACCTCCTCCTTGCTGCCTTCGGTAACGCCCCACTCTTCCTGCTGATTGCTGTGGAAGGTGACCACCAGGTTATATTGCTTGCCACCGCGCAACGGGTAATGCACCAGGTGACAACGCGGACCAGCCCAGAGCATCGGCGCGTTGACGCGCAAGTCCTCGGGCATGTCTTTTTCATCCACGACTGCGCGATACACCACATGTCCGGTCACGCGCGGCGGCTCGCCATGCAAGGCATCGCGCACAACGGAACGAACGCCGTCGCACCCGATCACAGCATCGGCGCGGTAGATGTTGCCATTTTGGTCAGTCAGGGTTACGCCATCGGCGTCCTGCTCAAGGTTTTTAATGCAGACCGAGGTTTTGAACTGAATCAGCGGATTGTTTTGTACCGCCTCAAGGATCGACAAATGAATGTCGGCACGGTGGATCACACCATAAGGGTTGCCGAAGCGCTCGCGGAACGCTTCACCGACCTCGATGCGGGCCACTTCGTGTGCATCGACTGCATCCATCATAATCAGATGATCAGTGAACACCGAGCGACTGCGGGCTGCCGCTCCGGCGCCAAGCGCATCGAGCGCTGCGTAGGCATTGGGTCCAAGCTGAATGCCGGCGCCGATCTCACCAATATGGTCAGCCTGTTCCAGTAGCAGCACAGCGATACCTTGCTGGGTCAACGCTTGAGCGGCAGCGAGTCCACCGATGCCACCGCCAACGACGATAATCGACTGATTTTTGTTGTGTGCAGTCATGATTCGAGTCTCCAATATGTTGCAGTGCAGGCGTCTTGAATGAGCAGCGAAGCCTGCGGATAAGTCATGCAATGAAATCCGGTTGCTGCGCAGGTGCAGCTGCCTGAAAGGCTGGCAGTTCCAGGCAATGGCGATACACGACCATGATCCGCGGGTAGTCGGACAAGTCGCAGCCCATGCGCTCGGCATTGGCCACTTGCGCTATCAGGCAGCATTCGGCCAGGCCAGGTTGTTCACCGACGCAGTAGTTGCCGCTGCCATGGCGTTGCAGCAGCGCTTCAACGGCACTCAGGCCTTCGGCGACCCAGTGTTTGTACCAGGCTGTTTTTTGCTCGGCACTGACTGCCAATAAGTTCTGCAGATAATTGAGCACACGCACGTTGTTCAGAGGGTGGATATCGCAGCCAATCAGGTTGGCGATTTCCAACACGCGGGCACGCTGCAGGGCATCGACGGGGATCAGGCGCGGGCCTGCGTACTGGCTGTCGAGGTAGTCGATGATCGCAAGGGATTGGGTCAACAGGGTGCCATCCGCGTCAAGCACCGGTACACCACCAATCGGGCTGAGCTCGCGGTGAGCGGGACTGTACTGCTGGCCCTCCCGCAAGTTGATGCCTTGGTAATCATAGGGCAGCCCCTTCAATGCGAGCGCGATACGCACTCGATATGAGGTGGAGCTATTGAAAAAACTGTAGAGCTTCATGTGGGCAATTCCTATCGTGTATCAATGAACGGCGATTGACGGCTGTGCTAAAGAACGGCTGTAGCGCAAGCCCATCACGAAAATCGCGGCGCTGGCCAGCAATGCCGGCAACATCAGGACGGTGAAGATGCCGTTGAAGCCCATGCCGATGCTCAGCATCCAACCACCACCCAAAGTGCCGAGTACCGAGCCAATGCGGCCGACACCATGGGCCCAACTGACCCCGGTGGAGCGCATGGTGGTCGGGTAGAAACTCGCTGCCAAAGCGTTAGCCCCGACTTGCGAGCCACTGATACAAAAGCCCATGCCGAAGACCCCGACAGTCAACAGGGTGAATTGATCATGAAACAGACCAATGAGCATCAGGCAGAAAGCGCCGGCGATGTAGGCACAGACCAGCACCCGGAACGGATTGAATCGGTCCATCGCTGCGCCCAAGAGAATTGCCCCTAAGGTGCCACCGACTTGAAACATAGCGCTGACCCGCGCCGCCTGGCTAAGTGACAGGCCGGTGTCCTTGATAAGAATCGGCAACCAACTGGTCATCATGTAAATGATCAGCAGACTCATGAAAAATGAAGTCCACAACAGCAAGGTTCCTGCGCGATGGCTACCGCTGAGAATCTGGCGGATCGGTGATTGACGGGGGTTGGACTCACCGATGCCGTCGTGAATGTCGTAACTGAGATGACTGGGCAACGGTTGCCCCGAGACGCGTTCCAAAATGGCGCTGATCTGCTTTGCAGGCGCCGAGCGCTGCACCAGGAATCGCACTGATTCAGGCAAGAATACGTAGAGAATCGGCAGGAACAAGAGAGGCAATACACCGCCCAAAAACAGCACGCTTCGCCAGCTGTAAACCGGCACCATCTGGGCGGCTATTACGCCCCCGAGCGCAGACCCCAGCGTGAAGCCACAAAACATGGTGGTGACCATCAACGAGCGACGGCGTTGCGGGCAATATTCAGAAGTCAGGGTGATCGCTTGGGGCATGGCGCCGCCCAATCCAAGACCGGTCAGGAAACGCAAGATGGTCAGGCTGAAGATATCTTGTGATGCGCAGGCGGCAAGGCTCCAACCTCCGAAGAATAAAACGGAAATCAGCAAGATGGTTTTGCGACCGAAACGGTCAGCCAACGGGCCGGCGATGAAAGCACCGAGCATCAGGCCCAGCAATGAAGCGCCGAGTACCGGATTGAGTTGCGCAGGCGTCAAACCCCACTCGTCGCGCAATGCGGGTGCGATAAAACCGACCGCAGCAGTATCCAGGCCATCGATGGCCGTGATCAAAAAACACAAACCTAGAATCATCCACTGGTAGCGGCTGACCGGCCTGCTGTCGATGAAGTCTTGTACATCCACACTGTTATTTTTATCAGTGGAAGACATGAGCGTATCCTCCGGGCCTGCACGTTATGCGGACCACGTATGGGCAATTCGAGTGGGGGCCGACGGCGTGGAGCCGACCCCCGGAACGTATTAAACGATGTCGACCTGGATCTCTCCCAAGCCTTCTACACCGCCGGTCATGCGCTCGCCGACCACCACTGGTCCCACACCTTCAGGTGTGCCGGTCATGATCAAGTCGCCAGGCTGGAGTTCGAAGAAGCGAGAGAGGTAGCTGATTGTTTCCGGGACAGACCAGATCAGCTTGTCGATATCGCTGCGCTGCTTGTCCGTGCCATTGACCTGCAGCCACAGCCCGGCCTTGCTCGGGTGGCCAATCTGGCTGGCAGGGTGCAATGGACCGATCGGTGCCGAGGCATCGAACGCCTTGCCGATTTCCCAAGGGCGACCCATTTCGCGCATTTTCATCTGCAGGTCACGGCGAGTCATGTCCAGGCCAACGGCATAGCCATACACATAGTCGTTCGCCTGCTCCAGCGGAATATCGCGACCCGCCTTACCAATGGCCACAACGAGTTCGATTTCGTAGTGGTAGTTGCTGGTTTCGGCCGGATAAGGCAGTTCCAGCGGCTGGTGATAGGCCACAGAAATTACCGCATCGGAAGGCTTGCAAAAGAAGAACGGCGGCTCGCGATCTGGATCGAAGCCCATTTCACGGGCGTGAGCGGCATAGTTACGGCCTACGCAATAAACGCGGCGTACTGCAAACTGTTGCTCACTGCCAGCGACCGCCAAAGTTACGGGGGCTTGCGGGTCGAATACGTAGTTCATGGGAAGGCTCCAGGAAAAGGGGGGCAAGCTGACTACAGCAAGCAGGTTGCGCTGACATGCAACTACCACCGGCGTTTGTCCATTAAAAACCTGCCAGTCTTACTGGAATAATGATATTTTCCGATGCACCCATACTTTTTTACGTATATGAGCACCATGACCTGGACGACCCGTTTGCGCCTGCGACATCTGCAACTACTGATCAGCCTCGCCGAAACGGGCAGCGTCAGCGACGCCGCACGTACCGCCAATACAACACAGCCAGGGCTGTCGAAATGGCTCAAGGACCTGGAGGAAGATGCCGGCGCCACACTGTTTGAACGCCACGCTCGAGGTTTGCGCCCTACCAGCCAGGGCGAACTGCTGATCAACCATGTAAGACGCATCCTCAGCGAAATGGAGCGGGCACAGAACAACATGGACGCCCTCAAGGAAGGTAACGCGCCGAACATCGCCATCGGTACTTCGCCCGCTTCGGCGCCGAGCCTGGTGCCTGATGCCATCGCTCATTTCCTGGCCATGCACCCCCGGGCGCACGTCTCTCTGCAAGAGAGCACCATGAATGTGTTGCTGGAGCGATTGGAACTTGGTCATTTGGACCTGGTGGTTGGACGTCTCGACAGCTATCAGCCCAGGCCCACGCTGAACAGCCAGATGCTGTTTCGAGAACCCACACAGGTCATTGCCCGTCCCGGGCATCCGCTGACCTTGAAATCACACCTCAACTGGGATGATCTCTTGGCCTTCGACTGGATTCTCTGGCCAGAGGGAACGCCCATTCGCCAGCGGCTGGACTCGGCGTTGAGCAATGCGGGGCTCAAACCTTTGCCAAGTCGGGTCGAGTCGTCATCGCTAATGGCCAATCTGTGGCTGCTGCAAACGAGCGATATGCTTTCGATAGCCTCTGGCCGTGTCGCCGAGCATTTCACCAATCGTGGTCTAGTCAAGGCCCTTGACTTTGATATGGGCGCTGAAGGCAGCATCGGAGTCTGTTGGCGAGATGAACCTTACATTGACAATGCAGTTCTTGATTTCCGCGAATGCTTGCTTAGGGCCTCTGGCCGAGACAACCATATAAAATAACCCTGAGTCGATGACCAGCTGCTCAACCGCTGGTCTGGCTGCGGGACGATCCCTGGATGTAGACCCTAACGAAAAATGCTCCGCATCATTCGATACGAAGCATTTTCTTTGAGCGCTGCGCAGATTGTCAGGTTTTCAAACAGTCTGCGAAAGTCCTTATGTCAGTAATTTCCAGAGTTCACTGGAGCTATGTATCTCTATTGGTTTTTTCATTTACTGACTATAAAACCACATCGCAAGTTACAAATGGTTTGAGCCCGCCAATAAACGTTTTGCCGTGTTCAAACCAAACCTTCCTTTTCTCGGCCGCCATGTAAATCTCATAGTCGGCCTGATCGCGAAACCAGCATTCCCCAATTGCATGCACTCGTGGCACCTCAAGATAAGGTACGTGGGTGTCGCTTGGGTTCTCTGACACCAGCCTGACCTCATATTTGTGCAAGCCAGGAATGCCCTCACTCATTTCAAAGTGACGCCTGCATTCCTGTTTGAAGACCGCATCGCTCATGGTTTGAGGCTTAACCAGCAGATAGACGATTCTAATCATTTGAATTTCCTTCAGGTGCGTTGTCCGGGCAACGGTTGCGGGGACGGGCCGGTTCCTTTTTCAACCACGTCGAGTTCATCGAGCCGAAGCCCCTTGGTTTCGGGTAACAGCAGCAGGGCAAATACAGCGATGGCGTAAGCGACCAGGCAAAACGCGCCAACAGATTGGGATAGACCGAATTTGGCAGCGAGCAGCCCAACCCCGGTGACGGCCATTGCGCCCACCGACTTGCCGACGTTGTACGAAAAGCCCATGCACGTGGTGCGAACCTGGGTCGGGAACAACTCGCTTAAGAACGGACCCAGCGCCGCAAACATACCGATCGCCAATGCGCCGACCAAAAAGCCCATGATGTGCGCTACAAGAGGGTTGAGCGGCACGAACATATAGGCCACGGTGACAATCCAGGAGGCCAGCGACAGGATCATCAGCGTCGGGCGTCGGCCCAGGCGGTCTGACATGTAAGCGGTGGTGGCGAAGCCGCAAAGACTGCCTAGCGCCATGATCAGAATCGTCAGGATAAGCGACCCGGATACAACACCGCGCTCGGCCATCATCGAAGGCGTCCAGACCAGAATCACATAGCAGCCCGCCTGCAATCCAATCACCAACAAGCTGGCAAGCATGCTGACCTTGATGTACTTGGCGGAAAACACGCTTCCGATAGAGGCTTTATCCGTATCGAGCTTTTGCGATTGCTTGAACGCGTCCGAATCCTTGACGTTGCGTCGAATGAAAATCACCACCAGCGCGGGCAGTACACCGACCCAAAACGCCACACGCCAGGCGTACTCAGCGGGGAAATACGCCAGGATCCCGGTAACGATCAGCACCGCGCCGGCCCATCCCAAGGCGAAACCGGACTGCACGAAACCCAACGCCCTCCCTCGATTTTTCGGATTGATGACCTCGGCCATGAGCGCTACACCGATAGCCCATTCGCCGCCGAATCCCAAGCCTTGGAGAGTTCGTGCGACCAGCAACTGCTCAAAATTTTGCGCAAACCCCGCGACGACGCCGAAGAACGTAAACCAGCACACCGTGAAAATCAGGATGCGCACACGCCCGAAGCGGTCGCTCAGGATGCCTGCGATCCATCCACCCAAAGCCGCCGACAGCAAGGCCGATGTCCCGACAATTCCCGCCTCGCCTTTGGTCAGCCCCCAGATCCCGATCAGCGTGGGCAGCAGGAAGCTGAACATCTGCATGTCATAGGAGTCCAGAGCCCAGCCGGCATAGCAGGCCCAAAAGGTTTTTTTCTCACGCGGGGTGCCGCTTTTGTACCAGGAGAACATGGGCCGATCCTTATTGTTATGGGGGGTGCATCCAGGGGGCCGAGGATGAACCAGTCGTGTTGATGTGCCCATTTGCGTTTTTGAAAGCCGGCCTTTTACTTTTGCTAAGAAGCCCGGATTGTCGATCCACCTGTACGCTGGCCCCTCGAATTGCTAAACGCCTGGGCAATAATCAGTTCAACCATGGCGTAGACCAGATCCAGGCGGGCGCTCCCGGAGAGCCTCAACGCTGGCAGCCAGGCGGGGGCTTGATTGAGTAGCGTGACGATGCCTTTCGTGCAGGTGTGGCTGCACGCCGAAGGGCCAATAGCTGCAGCGATGATCTGTTCGTACCGCGCACGATGGGCATTGGCCTGATCGAGCCAAGGCTCACTTAGATGACGCCACTCCTGTTCCAACAGCTGAAAATGGCAGGGCATGCGGTCCTGTAGGCTCAAGTGCATCTCGATGATCTTGCGCAGCCGCTTCGGGGCCTCGGTCTTGCGCTGTATTTGCATGGCCTTGGTCTGTAATAACCCCAGCAGCTCTTCAAACAACTCGTAGAGCAACGCCTCCTTGCTCTCGATGTGGTTGTAGATCGAGCCGCATTTGATCCCCAGGGCCGAGGCCAGCTCGCGCATACCTACATTGCTGTAGCCCTTGCTGGCAAACAGCGAAATCGCTTGTTGGCGTGTATCCAGAAATGTATTTATAGCCGCCTGCTCCCACAAAAGCCTGACAGCAGCATGATTGGCAGGGCCGGCGACAGCAATTTCAAAAAATGGAAGGCGGCGTTGCATCCTGCCTGCCCAGCCTTAGGCAAAGCTTCACGCTGACTTACGCAAAAGCCAATTCCCCACCTCCGCTCTCCCCTTCATCCTGTTGGCAACTGCAGCCAATGGGGAAAGCACAACATGCAAGATTTCGAACCGGGAATCTGGGTCGGCCGAACACAGGTGCGCAATGACCAGTTCAGCCTCCCTTTGGTGCGGCGCATCGCTGCGATGTTCAACGTCCCCGCGCCAACGGACGGCCAGGAGTTACCTTGGCTGTGGCACTGGTGCTTTTTTGATGACTGCGCCGAACAACGCCAGCTCGGACCTGATGGGCATCCGACGCTGGGCGAATTCATGCCGCCTGCGTATGGACGTAACCGCATGTGGGCAGGCAGCCGGGTCGAGTTCTTCCATCCTCTGCGGGTCGGTGCGTCCGCCCGCCGTCACACGACGATCAAGCATATCGAGGAAAAAAAGGGCCGCACCGGATCCCTGCTATTTGTCACGCTCGCTCATGATCTGTGGCAAGACGAGCAGCGGTGCATCAGCGAAGAGCAAGACATTGTTTACCGTGAACCGAACCCACCCAAGCTCAGCGCCGGTGAGCCGCTTCCCGAAACGCAGTGGAGCGAAAACATCAGCCCCGATCCGCTCCTGCTGTTCCGGTACTCAGCCGTCACCTTTAATGCGCACCGCATCCATTTCGATTGGCCTTATGTCACCGGGACAGAGGGTTATCCCGGCCTGGTCGTCCATGGTCCGCTGACCGCCACCCTGAACCTTGCCGCTTTCGTACAGGCAAACCCATTGGCACGTGTTCGGCAGTTTTCCTTTCGCGGCGTTCGCCCTCTGATAGCGCCCACCCCGTTCAAGGTCGGTGGACACCATACCCGGCACGGTTTCGCTGACCTCTGGGCAGGCGATGAGAGCGGTATCAACCAACACGCAAGCGTCGAATTCGACTGAGTTTTACATCACTCCATAGGACTTCAGATGAATCCCAATAACAACGAAGACTTCAATGCCATCCGCGAAGGCGTACGCGCCCTGTGCGCCGAGTTCGATGCCGCTTACTGGCGCCAGGTCGATGAAGAAAAAGGCTTTCCCGAAGCCTTCGTAAAGGCCTTGACCGATGCTGGCTGGCTGTCGGCGATGATCCCCACCGAATACGGCGGTTCAGGCCTGGGCCTGGCCGAAGCTTCGATCATTCTTGAAGAAGTGAACGCTTGCGGTGGTAATTCCGGCACCGTGCACGGGCAGATGTACAACATGTTCACCCTGCTGCGTCACGGCAGCGCGGCGCAGAAAAGCTATTACCTGCCGAAACTGGCCAGCGGTGAATTACGCCTGCAATCGATGGCCGTGACCGAGCCCACCACCGGCACCGACACCACCAAGATCAAGACGACGGCGGTCAAGCAAGGTGAAAAGTACGTTATCAATGGCCAAAAGGTCTGGATCTCGCGGGTGCAGCACTCGGACCTGATGATCCTGTTGGCGCGCACCACACCGCTGGCCGAGGTCAAGAAAAAATCTGAAGGCATGTCGATCTTCCTCGTCGACTTGCGCGAGGCCATCGGCAACGGCCTCACCGTGCAGCCCATCGCGAACATGGTCAATCATGAGACCAACGAGCTGTTCTTCGACAATCTGGAGTTGCCGCTGGACAGCCTCATCGGCGAAGAGGGCAAGGGCTTTCGCTACATCCTCGATGGATTGAACGCCGAGCGTACGTTGATTGCCGCTGAATGCATCGGCGACGGTCGCTGGTTTATCGAGAAAGCCAGTGCCTATGCCCGCGACCGTGTGGTGTTCGGACGCCCGATCGGGCAGAACCAAGGCGTGCAGTTCCCGATTGCCGAAGCCCATGTCGAGATTGAAGCGGCGGACCTGATGCGCTGGCGCGCCTGCGATGAATACGACAGCGGCGAGAACGCCGGGGCCAGCGCCAACATGGCTAAATACCTGGCGGCCAAGGCCTCCTGGGAAGCGGCCAATGCTTGCCTGCAAACCCACGGCGGGTTTGGCTTCGCCTGCGAATACGACGTAGAGCGCAAATTCCGCGAAACCCGTCTGTACCAGGTGGCGCCGATCTCAACCAATCTGATTCTGTCCTACGTCGCCGAGCATCTGCTTGAACTGCCACGCAGCTTCTAAGGAGCGAAATCATGAATGACCACCTGATGCGCTCGGCGCTTTTCGTGCCTGGCAACCGGCCCGAACGGTTCGCCAAGGCGCTGACCAGCGGCGCCGACGTCGTAATCGTCGATTTCGAGGATGCTGTCCAGGCGTCGGACAAAGCCTTGGCCCGGGACAATCTCGGAGCGTTTTTGCAGGCAACGCCGACCGGCCGCGTCTGGGTACGAATCAATATGGCCAGCCATGCTCAGCACGAAGCCGATCTGGCGTTCTGTGCGAGCCAATCCGGCGTGTGCGGCGTCATGTTGCCCAAGGCTGAAAGCGCAGAACAGGTCGCCCGGGCTGCCACTACTGGTCAGCCGGTTTTGCCTATTATCGAAAGCGCATTGGGGTTGCAGGCGCTGGCCGCGATTTCTCAGGTTTCGGGTGTAGACCGGCTGACCTACGGTGGCCTGGACATGAGCTTGGACCTCGGCTTGATTGCAGGCACCGCTGGCGCTGAATGCATGCTCGATCAGGTTCGGTTCGCCCTGCTGCTGCACAGTCGTCTCGCTGGCTTGGCCCCACCGCTGGAGACCGTCTATGCGCGCATTGACGACCCCGTCGGTCTTGAGCACTTTGTCTTGAGCTCAAATAACAAAGGGTTTGCAGGTATGCTGTGTATTCACCCACGCCAGGTCGAGGTTGTGCATCGGGCGTTGGCGCCAACCCTCACTCAGGAGGATTGGGCTCGTCGTGTGCTGGCGAGCGCAGATCAACCAGGCGCCTTTCAACTAGACGGGCAAATGGTCGACGCCCCGGTGATTCAACGTGCACGCAATATCCTGAAAGCCGCCAACAACGCCTGACGCCAAGCGATACCATTAACGGACCATCAGGATTTCCGGTGGTCCATTTTGCGATACGGCTAAAGGACCACCAGCCTCTGATGGTCCTTTTTTGGTTTCAGTGGTGCCTGGTTCGCTCAGTTATTCGAATGCATAGGTATACGACAGAATCACTCGGTTTTCGTCCAGGTCACCCAGTGCATCCGAGCGCACCATCGCGTTGCGCCAGCGCATTCCGAAGTTTTTCAGCGGGCCATTCTGGATGACGTAGCTCACGTCCAGATCGCGTTCCCACTCCTGGGCGTTGCTACCCGCCACCTCGAACCCGTCACCTCGCAGATAGCGCGCGAGAAAGGTCAGGCCCGGCACGCCAAAAGCGGCCATGTTCACGTCGTAGCGAGCTTGCCATGACCGCTCTTGGGCACGGGTGAAATCGAGAATCTGCACCACGTTAGCGACGTTCGGGTCTGCATCCTGCAAGAAGGGAAGCGCTGAATGGCCACGGTTGTCCTGGTAGCCGACCCGCCAGGTATGCCCACCCAGATTGGCCGACAACAGCAGCGACGTCAGTCCACTGTCGATCTTTCCTGCCCGCTGTGCTCCCGCCTCAGAGGAGCCGAAGTAACCCAGGTTACCACCCAACGTCCAGCGCCCAAGGGGTTGAGTAGCCAGCAGGCCGAAGTAGTTCTGCTGGTAGACATTCCCCAGCTCTGCCCGCCAAAAGGAGGCAGTCAACTGGGGACTGAAGGTATAGGCCGCACCGGCGTAATCGAAACGGTCACTGCTGGCCGAATAGTTAGCCGTCCTCAGGTCATCGTGATTACCACTGGAGTTACGGTAGTTGACGCTGCGAAATTGCCCGACATCAATCATCAGGTTATCCACGTCGGTGGACGTCAGGGCGACGCCATTGAAAAGCGGTGGCAGCAGCCGCGCATCACTAGACAACACGACGGGAGACTTAGGCATCAAACCGCCCACTTTAATCTCGGTTTTCGACACTTTGGCCTTGAACACCCCCGACAGATCGCTGTATTCACCCGGCCCCGCGTTTCCAAATGCGTTAGGCAGCAAACCGGTTCCTGCGCGGGCAGCGGACGAATCCAGTTTGACCCCTAGCGCGGCATTCAGGTCTACACCGAAGCCTACCGGGCCTTCGGTGTAGCCAGATTTAGCGTTGAACATGAAACCTTGCGCCCACTCTTCTCGCTTGGACTGGGGTGCATCGTCCTGGCGAAAGTCACGGTTGAAGTAAAAGTTGCGCAGACTGAGCGTAGTGCTGCTGTCGCCAAGAAAGTCAGCTTGGGCGATGCAAGGAAGGACCAGAATTGGCGCGACACAGGTAAGCGCGCACGCATGTGCCAAGGGAAGCTTTTGCATGGGAGGTGGTTTCCGATAATTATTTTTATTGGGTCGCCACAGCGTCGGACGCTCAGGGCGCAGCCAGCATGGGCAGCCCTTTACGGCTTGGGTATTGGATTTTGCTTAAGCGGCACTTGCGCCGAGGAAAACACCCCCTACCAAAGGGTGGTGGTTAAGCAGCACGGAACGCTGCCTTTTGCTAAACGAAATTGTCTGGCAGACCCACCTCCGCCATGCTGGTTTGAACATGTCGCACACGCCCATAACAAAAGGTACCAGCGTGATGAAAGACGCTTTGATCGTGTCGCCGCTGAGAACGCCTATCGGCAAATTTGGTGGCGCACTCGCCTCACTGACTGCTGATCAGCTCGCGGCTACGGTGATTCGTACTCTGGTGAGTCGCCTGAACCTCGCCCCCGATTCTCTTGATGAAGTCATCGTTTCCCAATCTTACGCCAATAGCGAGGCGCCCTGCATGGGCCGCTATGCCGCACTGCTGGCCGACTTGCCCATCGAGGTGCCGGGTTACTCGCTAGACCGGCGCTGCGGTTCGGGCCTGCAGGCCATCGCCGATGCCGCGATGCGTATCCAGACAGGCCACGCCGAAGCGGTCATGGTCATCGGCGTCGAGAGCATGAGCAACATCGAGTACTACAGCAATGACATGCGCTGGGGCGCGCGCGCCGGCAGTGTGAAAATGCACGACCGCCTGGAGCGAGGCCGTGAACGCTCACAACCCGAAGCTCGTTTTGGTCATATTTCGGGCATGCCGGAGACTGCTGAAAACCTGGCCCGCGATTACCATATTTCTCGTGAAGACGCTGACCGTTTCGCCGTTCGCAGCCACTTGAATGCAGCAACGGCATGGCGCGAAGGACGGTTTGCCGACGAGGTCATTGCCCTTGATGTGCCACGCAAGCGTGGCGCAAGCGAACGCGTGAACATGGACGAAGGCATCCGCGCGGATGCCAGTCTGGAAACCATGGCAAGCCTGCGCACACTGTTGCCTGATGGGGTGTGCACCGCAGGCAACTCCAGCCAGCAAAACGATGCCGCTGCCGGCTGCCTGGTGGTGTCCCGCGAATACGCAGCACGGCATAACCTGCAACCGATCGCTCGGCTGGTGGACTGGTCCTCGGCCGGATGTGACCCGGCACGCATGGGTATCGGCCCGGTGCCCGCCGTGGCCAAACTGCTTCAACGCACCGGTCTGAGCCTGGCCGACATGGGCCTGATCGAGGTCAACGAAGCCTTTGCCGCTCAGGCACTGGCAGTCTTGCGCGCCTGGGACATCCAGGATATCGAGCGGGTCAATGTCAACGGCTCGGGTATTTCTCTAGGGCATCCAATTGGCGCAACAGGCCTGCGTATCATGACCACCCTGCTCCATGAAATGCGCCGACGCGACGTACGTTATGGACTGGAAACCATGTGCATCGGCGGCGGCCAGGGTATGGCCGCGATTTTCCAGCGCGTCTGAGCGAGGCAGCGACATGAACTGGGTGAAGGTAAACAACCAGGTACTGCGCTATGACCTAGGCCCGAAGACCGGGCCAGCGCTGGTTTTGATTCATGAAATGGGCGGCTCCCTGGAAAGCTGGGATCAGGTTTGCACCCTCCTCCAAGGGAAGTTCCAGACGCTGCGCTATGATGTGCGCGGCTCAGGACTTTCAGAAAAAATCGTCGGCGAAATCGATCTCGATGCACACATCCACGATCTCGCTGCATTGTTGGACAGGCTGCAGATCAACGGGCCCTTGGCATTGGTCGGGGTCGCGGTGGGCGCTGCCATTGCCATTCGTTTCGCGGCCCTTCATCCACATCGGGTCAGCCACTTGATCGCACTGGCACCGGCCTGCGGCGTGGCGCCCACGGCCCGCGAGGCTACGCTGGCAAGCGCCAGCATGATTCGCCAAGAAGGATTGAAAACACTGATCCCGGCGCTGCTGGACAAGACCTGGCCCGCACCGTTGCGAACAGATGCCGCTGCATTCGAACGCTTCAACCTTCGCTGGCTGAGCGCAGACCCACATAGCTTCGCCGCTATCTTCGCGATGCTTGCGCGCATGGAGCTGGAGGCCGATCTGCCCCGCTTACCACTCCATTCACTGCTGGTCGCAGGCGAATTTGATGGCTTGCGTCCGCCTACGGAAATCAATCGGCTCGCGGGTTTTGCCAGTCACATCGAAGCGCTGCAGGTTGCCTCGGGGCATTTCATGCCAGTACAGAGTCCGCGCTGGGTCGGGGCGCTGCTTGAACATTACATTCTCGAAGGCCGTACTGGCGCCGAGATTTACCGCGATTTCATGGCCAAACCTGAACATCGGGTCGCCGTCAGCGGGCACGCTGCCTAGCTGAACCTAATAAGAGAAAAGAGGAAAACACACCATGATGCAGTCACGCATGATCGGCGATATAAAAGTCACCCGAATCCTCGAATACGCGGGACCGACCCACGATCCCGCCTTTCTGTTCCCCTCGATCGATCGCAGCGTTCTCGAAGAGCACCAACAATTGATGGCACCCCATCATTGGGTGCCACACATGGACAAATTGATCGTGACCATCCAGTTCTGGGTGGTCCACGCCGGTAGCAACATCATCGTGGTCGACACCGGTGTCGGAAACTTCAAGCCGCGTGCGGGCATCCCGCGGATGAACATGCTCAATACCCTGGTGCGCGAATGGATGACCGCTGCGGGTGCGGCGCCGGAAAAAGTAACCCATGTCGTAATGACGCACCTGCACGCCGATCACGTCGGCTGGAACACCACATGGCAGGACGGACGCTGGGTACCGACATTCCCCAACGCCCGTTACTACATTCCCAAACAAGACTTCGACTTCTGCAAGGAAGGCAAGAACAAGGAGTCAGGCGTCATCGACGTGTTCGGTGATTCGTTCTTTGACAGCGTCATGCCAATCATCGAAGAAGGGCTTGGCGTGATGATGGAGGCGCCCCAGGAAATCGCCGATTGCCTGGTGGTCGAGCCTGCGCCAGGACACAGCCCGGGGCAAGTGGCATTCCGCGTACGCTCTCGCGGTGAGGAAGGTCTGTTCTGTGGCGACATCCTGCACAGCCCGATTCAGATCATTCGTCCAGACGTGAATTCCGGTTATTGCATCTGGGAAGACACTGCCCGCACTACGCGAATGGAATTCCTCAACCGCGCCGCTGATCGGGAAGCGCTGATCATGCCGGTGCACTTTGGCGAGCCACATTGCGGCTATATCCGGCGACAGGGCGATGGCTTTCTTTTTGAACCGGCGCAGTGGTAGACCGGCGATCCCTACGCAGCCGCTCGTTAATGGACAGGCGATGGAGACTGCCATTACCTTGGGTGATCTCTGATCAAGAAGTTGAAGAATAATGGCGACCCATTTTGATATCACTGACTTCCGCCTGTTCATCAACATTGCGGAAACCAGCAGCCTGACCCGAGGCGCCGAGCGTTCGTTTCTGTCGGTTCCCGCGACCAGCAATCGCATCAAGAACCTTGAAGACAACCTGGGCATGCGCCTGCTCGAACGCTCACCTCAGGGCGTGACACTGACCAACGCGGGCAAGACCTATCTGCAACATGCGCGAGTGATCCTCGCGCAGCTGGCATTGCTCACAGGTGACCTGCAGGAATATGCCATTGGCCTGAAAGGACAGTTGCGGTTGCTGGCCAATACCACGGCGATCACCGAATACTTGCCGCCGGTGGTGGGCGAATACCTGAAGACCCATCCGGACGTGCATATCGACATGCGCGAGCGCCTCAGCGACGACATTGTGCGCAGTATTCGCGATGGCGGCGCCGACCTTGGAATCGTGTCCGGCAGCGTGGTCACCGACGGGCTGCAAAGCGTGCCGCTGGTGTCCAGTCGCCTGATGGTCATCGCCCCCCTCGGGCATCCCATACTGGCCAACAGCGAAGTGTTTTTCAAAGAAGCCCTGCAATACGCGTTCGTTTCGTTGCTCGAAGGCAGCGCGATCCACGTATTCCTCAGTCGGGCCGCCGCTGCGCTCCATACACCGTTGACGATTCGCGTGCAGGTAGCGAGTTCAGATGCGATTTTCCGGATGGTCGAAGCCGGTGCCGGCATTGCCATTGTGCCCCAGGCCGGATTCACCCGGCTCAAGGGCCAACAAAACATCGGGTCGTGCACCCTGCTCGATCCTTGGGCGGTCCGTACCTTCCAGTTGTGCGCGCAAGATTTTGACGGGCTTTCGTCGTTCGCCCGGGATTTCGCAAACAGCCTGGTCGAATGGTGCCACGCCTCGGACAGTGCTGCCCCACCGGTCTGAACAACGCTTGATGCCCCCCGACAGAACACCAGAGTGCCCGTACTACGCGAGCCTGAGAGTAGGAGGTTCAATACACATGGGGGGCTGACGGCCGCCTGCGATTTATAAGAAGAAGGAAGGCCATATGACCTATCACCGTTGGAAACATCGTCCAGAAGGCTCGAACTGGGGGGATTTTGGCCCCGACGATCAGAAGGGACGACTCAACCTGCTCACCGCTGAAAAGGTTCTGCAAGGCATCGCCGAGGTCCGCGAAGGTCTGGCTTTCTGTTTGAGCCTTCCGCTGGACTACCCGGGCGGCAATGCCATGAACGCCAATCGCCGGCCCCCGATTCTGCGCCCCTTGCTGCGTAAAGGCGGGGTCAATATGAATTATCAGTACGACCGCATACAGGCGGGCCGCCCCGACGTGCTGAGCGACGACCTGGCCATTTTGCATTTGCAGTATTCCACTCAGTGGGATGCCCTTTCTCACGTTGGCGCCCTGTTCGACGCCAACGGTGACGGGTTAGCTGAGCCGCTTTATTACAACGGCTATGCCGCGGGCATTGATGTCGTCGGCCCCAGTGATATCGCCGATTGCGGCGTTGAGGGTGAAATCTCCCCGCACAGCACCTCGTGCGCCCACGCCCTAGGCATCGAACGCATGGCCGAAACCTGCGTGCAAGGCCGTGGCGTGATGATCGACCTGCACCATCACTACGGCGATGCTCGTACCCATATTGGTTATGACGAATTGATGTATGTGCTCGATGCCGATCAGGTAAAGGTCGAGCCTGGCGACATTGTCTGCCTGCACACCGGCTACGCCGAAGCGGTGCTCGGAATGAACAAGCAACCGGTCCCCCAGGTCCTGGACGCGCTGGGAGCGGTACTCGACGGTAATGACCAGCGTCTGCTGCAATGGATCACTGACAGCGGATTGGTCGCTATCGCTGCCGACAATTACTCGGTGGAAATTTTTCCCAACGGACATGGCGATGGCTGTTGCTCCGTCATGCCGTTGCATCACCACTGCCTGTTCAAGCTGGGTATTCACCTGGGCGAACTGTGGCATCTCACGCCTCTGGCCAAATGGTTACGCGCCCACCAGCGCAATCGTTTTCTGCTGACCGCCCCACCCTTGCGTCTGCCGGGAGCCGTGGGTGCGCCGTTGAATCCTGTCGCAACCGTCTAGAGCCACTCAAGGAACACACGATGTCCAGAGAAAGAGTACTGATTACTGGCGGCGCCTCAGGTATTGGCGCAGCGATTGTTCAGCGTTGCATTGAAGACGGCTTCGAACCGGTGATTATCGACCGTATTGGAGAGGGCATTCTTGCTGACCTCCGTAATGTCAAAGCCACCGCGCAGGCGCTGGAACAAGCGCTGGCCGGCGGGCCTATCACCCGACTGGTCAACAACGTTGGCATGGTCTGCCCCAACAGCGCGCAGGAACAAAGCCTCGATGAGTTGGAACAGGTCTGGGCGCTCAACGTGCGCTGCTCGCTGCAGTGCATGCAAGCCCTTTTGCCCGGCATGAAAGACGCTGGCTTCGGGCGCATCCTCAACATGTCTTCACGCGCGGCCTTGGGCAAGGAGCTACGCAGCGCCTACGCCGCCACCAAGGCGGGATTGTTGGGTATGACCCGGGTCTGGTCGCTGGAGTTGGGCCGCTTTGGTATCACGGCCAACGCTATCGGCCCTGGCCCGATCCGGACTGAATTGTTCGAGCGCGCCAATCCACCAGACAGCCCTCGCACTCAGGCCATCACCGATTCGATCCCCGTCAAACGCTTGGGCATGCCGGACGATATCGCCCAGTCTGCCGCGTTTTTTCTAGACGCCCGAAGTGGCTTTGTCACTGGTCAAGTGCTGTACGTCTGCGGTGGGATGACAGTCGGCGTGGCCGGTGTTTAACGCCTTCGTAGAACGGCCGTTAATCAGTGGTTAATCAAGCCTTCCGAAGACCGAAATTGTGGCTGCCCGCTGTGTTGGGCAAGCTGATCAGACCAGGCAGTTGAAGCGTCCGGGCCACGCACCCGACGCTTTAACTGCCTGTACCCCGTCGTTATCCCGACGCTGGACGATAACGGTGGACGATCTCACAACAAGGACCACATCCATGATCGACAAGCTTTCCACCAGCGTACAGGCGGCTCTGGCTGATATTCCCGATGGGGCCACCATCGCCGTGGGCGGTTTCGGCGGTGCGGGCATGCCCGATGACTTGATTGAGGCGCTGATCGACCAGGGCGCTCGCAACTTGACGCTTGTCAGCAATAACGCGGGACAGGGCGATACCGGTCTTGCTGCACTGCTCAAGGCGGGTCGGGTGCGTCGGATTCTCTGCTCCTATCCGCGCATGACCGGCTCTCACGTTTTCGAAACCCTGTATCGCGCCGGAAAGATCGAGTTGGAGATAGTGCCTCAAGGCAATCTGGCCGAGCGCTTGCGCGCTGCGGGCGTAGGTGTTGGCGCGTTTTTTACACCCACAGGCTTCGGCACGTTGCTGGCCGAAGGCAAGGAGACCCGCAGCATCAAAGGCCGCGACTATGTGCTTGAGTATCCGATCCCCGTCGATTACGCCTTGATCAAGGCCGAGGCCGGTGATCGTTGGGGCAACCTGGTGTATCGCAAGACGGCGCGCAACTTCGGCCCTGTGATGGCCATGGCGGCAAAAAACACGATCGCCTCAATCGAGCGCTTCTGCGAGCTCGGTGAACTGGACCCCGAGACCATCATCACACCGGGGATCTTCGTCAAGCACCTGGTGTTGCGCCGCGACCCGGCCGGCGAACCAGCGACACTTCTAAATCGAGCGGGATGACTGGTATGGACAAGAATGTACGCATAGCCATGGCGCAACGAGTCGCCCGAGACATCACCGAAGGTTCTTACGTCAACCTGGGAATTGGCCTGCCGACCCTAGTAGCCAACCACCTGCCGCTGGATAAAGACTTCTTCCTGCACAGTGAAAACGGCGTGCTGGGCCGCTGGCAAGCCGCCGCGCCTGGCGAAGAAGACTGGGACATGATCAACGCGGGCAAAGAGCCTATCGAACTCGCCCCGGGCGGCGCATTTTTCCACCATGCCGACTCCTTCGGGATGATGCGCGGCGGGCATCTGGATGTCTGCGTATTGGGCGCATTCCAGGTGTCGGCCACCGGTGATCTGGCCAACTGGCACACCGGTGCAGCGGATGCGATTCCGGCTGTGGGTGGTGCAATGGACCTGGCCATCGGCGCCAAGCGAGTCTTCGTCATGATGGAACATCTGGCCAAAGATGGTTGCAGCAAATTACTGCCAGCGTGCACCTACCCATTGACCGGCCTGGGTTGCGTGAGTCGTGTCTACACCGAACTGGCAACGATGGATATCACCGCCAGCGGCGTAAAAGTGCTCGAGTTGATCGGCGACATCACGCCCCAGGCATTGCAGGAGGTGACACAAGTGCCGCTGGACTTCAGTGCGCTGACCCTGCGCGAAGACTCGTCGACCTTGCACACGTCTTTGACCCCCAGCGCTTTGGCGACCATGAGCCAATGAACAGCGGGCGCAGTTGGGACCAACGCGATCTCACCGAACTGCTGACCCTGGAACCGGCGGGCCAGCAAAACTGGCGTAGCTATGCCTATGACATCAATGCCAACGGCCGGGTCTATGGCGGTCAGTTGCTGGGGCAAGCGTTGTGGGCCGCGGCGCAGACGGCGAACGGACGCAGCCCGAGCATGCTGCAAATGACGTTTCTGCAAGGTGCGCGTCCCAAAGACCTCATCGAATACAGCGTCGAGGCGCTGCAAGATGGGAGACGTCTTTCCACTCGCCACGTCTATGGTGTCCAGGGTACCGGCCTTGTGCTCAGCGCCAACGCCAGCTTTCAAGTGGCACAGTCCGAGCCCGGCGATCCGCACCAACTGCAGCAACCAATGCCGGCGCCGGAAAGCCTGCCGACCTTGGCTGAATTGGCCGAGCGTTGCCCGTTGAACAGCGAGGGCGTGCAACTGCGTTTCAGTGCCCGGCCGGTACTCGATATCCGGCTTATTCATCAGGATCATTTCCAGCACTCCACTGCCGGCCGAGACATCGCTTATTGGGTGCGCCTTAACCAGCCGCTAACGGCCGAAGGCTGCCTGCACCATGCGGCGCTGGCGTACCTGTCTGACGGTTGGCTGAACGCCAGCCTGGCACCGGGGCAAGGGATGCTTGATCTCTCGCAAAACCATTACGTCAGCAACCTCAACCACACGCTGTGGTTTCACAGCCTGGAGATCGACGTCAACGAGTGGTTGCTGTTCGTCAACGAAGCCGTGCGCAGCCTCTCCGGACGAGGGCTGACCATGACTCACATCTATCGGCGAGACGGTCGACTGGTCGCCAGTATGGCCCAGGATTTATTGATTTCACCGCGCGATGCCTGAGCTTGAGTCAAGCTGCAAGGCCCGGCTTTGCTAAGGAAAATGGGCGCCACCCGGTCACTGCTGCAGTCTGAATCGCAGCCTCTCAGGCCCAAGGTCCCTCCAATAAAAAGTCCAATAACAAGAAGGACGGCGATATGTTCGAATGGTACAGAACCGGCTCCTCACAAGAACGCAAAACGTTCTGGGCATGTTTTTCCGGCTGGGCGCTGGATACTTACGACGCCCAGATGTTCAGCTTTCTATTGCCGACCCTGATGGCGGTCTGGCAGATATCCAAGGGCGAGGCCGGCATCCTCGGCACCGCCGCGCTACTTTCGGCGGCACTGGGCGGTTGGGCCGCCGGTATCCTCAGCGACCGCTACGGTCGGGTGCGGATTCTGATATTCACCATCTGCTGGTTCACGCTCTTCGGCGTGCTGGCAGGTTTTACCCAATCCTTCGAACAAATGCTGATCGTGCGCACCTTGCAAGGCCTGGGTTTCGGCGGTGAGTGGGCCGTCGGTGCCGCGCTGATGGCCGAGGTCATTCGTCCCGAGCATCGCGGCAAGGCGTTAGGGTTTGTACAGAGCGGGTTCTCGGTGGGCTGGGCTCTGTCGGCGGTGGTGATGACCGCGCTACTGGCTTACCTGCCACCGGAGATGGCGTGGCGTGTCGCCTTTTG
The DNA here is from genome assembly GCF_040310425.1 of Pseudomonas sp. 65/3-MNA-CIBAN-0223. NCBI lineage: Bacteria > Pseudomonadati > Pseudomonadota > Gammaproteobacteria > Pseudomonadales > Pseudomonadaceae > Pseudomonas > Pseudomonas sp. 65/3-MNA-CIBAN-0223. The sequence continues at coordinate 19,058 of NZ_JBEOPV010000023.1, read as the reverse complement.
GGTGGGGATCATTCCGGCCACGTTCGTGCTGTTCATCCGCCGCAACGTCAAGGACGCCGAAATTTTCAAGGAAGCCAAGGCCGCCAATAACGAAAAGGCGTCGATCCTCTCCGCGTTCCGCCCTTCCGTGATCCGCCTGACCCTGCTGGGCGCCCTGTTAGTGACGGGTCTACAGGCCGCCGCCTATACGATCATGGCGTGGCTGCCAACGCTGATGGTGCAGGTCCGCGGGCTGAAGCCAGGGCCAGTCGTCTTCACGATGCTGATCATGTGCGCCGGCGCGTTCGCCGGCTTCGTCCTCACCGCGTACCTCTCCGATCGCTACGGTCGTCGGCCTGCGCTGCTGGTCTTCTGCCTGGGCGCATGGATTTTCACCGTGGTTTACATGCTCGTGCCGATGAGCCCCACCGTATTGATGCTGATGAGCTTTCCTGTCGGCGCCTTCGCCACGGGCATCTTCGCTGTCGTAGGGCCTTTCCTGAGCGAGCTGTTCCCAACTCACATCCGCACCACCTGCATGGGCTTTTCCTACAACCTGGGTAAATCCCTGGGTGCATTGTCTATCGCGGGCGTCGGCGTTCTGTCTGAGCGTTTTGGCTTGGCTGAAGCGATCGGTGGCTTTTGCCTGGTGGCCTACGCTTTGGCAATTATCGCCGTGTTGCTGCTGCCGGAGACGCGCGGTGTGCGCCTGGAAGATGTCGACGCCAACCTTGGTCACACCTCGGACGATCACAGCGCCAGGGTTACCGACCATCCATTGATCAACAGCAAAATCCAATCGGAGTAGTACTCATGCTTTATCACGTAAAGATGGACGTAAACATTCCTCGCGATATCCCTGCCGACACCGTGGAAGCGATCAAAGTCGCCGAGAAGAAACGGGCCACCGAGCTTCAGGAGTCAGGCAAATGGCCGCACCTGTGGCGAATAGTCGGGCAGTATTCGAACATCAGCATCCTCGACGTGGCCAGCAACGACGAGCTGCATGCGCTGCTGTCCAGCCTGCCACTGTTCCCGTACATGACCATCCAGGTTACGCCATTGGCCAAGCACCCGTCCTCAATCGTCTAAAGATCACGGCGGCCTTCGCGCCGCCGTTTCCCCTCCCTTTTTGAAGCTTTGGCTGCCCAACCAGCAGCTGTGGCTGACTGTCGCCGAGATCGCCCCGATGCCACAGCTATTGCACCTCGAATCGCTGGACCTCACTTCATTGATCCAACCGGGCGACACGGTAATGTGGGGGCAGGCCAATGCCGAGCCCTTGCCTTTGACCCAGGCATTGATGGCTCAACGGCAAAAGATCGGCCGGTTCCGGGTGATGTTGGGGATCGCCAACAGCCCGACCTGCACGCCCGAGCACGCCGAACATGTGGATTTCATCGCGTATTGCGGCGCGGGGGCCAACCGCCAGCTGGCTAATGCCGGGGTGCTGCAGGTGATGCCCAGTCATTACTCCGAACTTCCAGACCTGATCACCAGCGGTGCGTTGCGTATCGATGTGTTGATGCTGCAACTGGCGCCCGCCAATGTCGAGGGTCGCTACAGCCTGAGCCTGGCCAGCGAGTATTTGCTGCCAGCGCTGGACAGCGCACGCTTGGTGATCGCAGAAATCAATGCTCAGGCGCCATGGACTTACAGCGACCGGACTCTGGGAGACGATGATCTGGACGCCATCCTGTTCACCGATCGGGCTCCCATGGAAAATCCGATCAGCCGAGTCCGGGAAAGCGATCAGCGCATCGCCCGGCATATCGCCGGACTGATCGAAGATGGCGCCACCCTGCAGATGGGCATCGGTGCCATACCCGACGCCGTCTTGAGTGCATTAGGCGACCATCGCCATTTGGGCGTGCATTCAGGCAGCCTTGGTGACGGCGTGGCGCGCCTGATGCAAAGCGGTGCTATCAGCAACCAGCGCAAGACAGTCGACCGAGGCATCAGCGTTGGCGGCATTCTCATTGGAAGCAGCCTGCTGCATGACTATGCCCACCTCAACCCGGCGATCCAATTACGCTCAACCCGCTACACCCACGATGCGCACGTCCTTGAGCACATCGACAAACTGGTCGCGATCAACTCGGCCGTCGAAGTCGACTTGAGCGGTCAGGTGAACTCGGAGATGGCCGCGGGCAGCTACGTCGGCGCCATCGGCGGAGCGGTCGACTTTATCCGTGGCGCGCGGCGCTCAAAAGGCGGACTGCCGATTATCGCGCTGCCTTCTACTGCGGGTGGTCATAGCAGAATCGTGGCTCGGTTAAACGGACCCGTCACCATTGCACGAAGTGATGCGGTCATTGTCGTCACCGAGTACGGCGTAGCAGATCTGCGCGGCACGACGCTCACTCAACGCATCACAAAATTGCTGGATATAGCCCATCCCGAACACAGGGCTGCGCTTCAGGCGCAACTCGATAATGGGTAAATTTTCCGAACCCATTGAGTCAGCCCTATTGGATTTATTGGTCACTACCCAGCGACGGATGAAAGGCGCAGGAAGAGCGTTGCATGATTGACGCACGACGCGATTAGAGCCGGGCTTAAGCCCGGCCCCGGCAGTCTCCGACCGAAGGAGCGATAGCCGCAGTAGCTTTAGCTTCACAGCCTAACAACTCGTCTATCGAATCAATGCGACCAAGCGGTCACTTTCTAAGGAGCTGAATCGTGCTGCTTTCGCCCTTCCCACAATCGTTGTTGCGGCAGAGCGCGGCACCCCTGCGGAAGTGGCGCGTATGAGGGAGCTCAATGAGAAGATCGCCAATATCAACCCCTCTCATAGTGATGCCTCTGATAGCTATCGGAACCTCAATGTTGAATTTCATCGGCTGCTTCATGCGATGGCCAGATCACCTATTGTGTCGACGCGGCAGCTCGACAACTTCGAATTGTCTGACTTCTTCATTGTTCAAAGCTGCGGCTTTAACGCTCACCTGCCGGCAGTGACCGACGAGCATGATGAGATCATTGCGGCCCTGACTACCAGAAACGCCAAAGCTGCCGGTAAGGCGGCTATGGAGCATATTGAGAGCGTATCGCGCCAGGTAATCGAGGCTCTTCAATCTCATGAGGACGAAGAGCTAACTGCGACGGCTTAAGGCGTAGAGGTAACAGTTGCTAAAGGGGCAGCGCCGCTTCGATCCAGATGAATCCCCCATCGGCCCGTTCTTCACATTCGTTTCATGCAACCACTTAAGCACTGCACCAGTGGCTTGGTCGAATGAATAGAAAAGCTGCGGCCCGATGGAAGATTTTTCGAGGCGATTACCGTTGGCTAACGAATCGCCACTGCTGTCATCGTCGGAAAACTGCTTGGGATAATGCCCCGCAATACCTACCTGCAGTTTCGGCATGGACGGCACTCGATGACCTACCAAATAGTCGGTTTTAAAGACGTTGCCAGACCTATTAACTCGTAAAAAAGCGATCGAGCCAGCCTATACCCTCGAGTGTGCCAATGGCAGGTTGATACTCACACCCAACCCAGCCCGCATAAGAATGTGCTTTTATCGAATCAAGAACTGTGGGTAGGTTCAAATTACCAATATTAGGTTCATGCCGTCCGGGGTAGCCGGCAATCTGTAAATGGTCGGATTGAGGAATATAGAGATCGAGGCAAGCAAGAGGATCCAGCCGCTCCATCGCAGCATGATAAAGATCCAGAATCAAGCCTAGCCCTTCAAGTCTTTGCGTCCAGCCGACGGCTCCCGCCAGTGTTCGAATAAAATACCCAGGCACTGAAATTTGATTGATGGCTTCAATCACAACCTTTACGTGATGTCGGTTAGCCTCCTCTATAGCCCAGCGCATGTTGTCGACAAATAGTCCGCTCGATACCGCGTAATCTTTCTGCTCAACCACACCGGAAAGCACGTGAAGCAATGGACTTCCTCCTTCCACGGCATATTCAAGTCCCAAGCTAAAATCCTCACGGAAGTCCCCAGCTTTTCCGGACTGAGCGGCCAACCCCTTACTGCCAGGTCTTAATGGCACTGTTGCCAATACCTGTTGAAGGCCTGTGCGACGAAGGATTTCCGCTATTTCTGTTGCCGTCATGTCTCGTGGAAAACTGAACTCAACGGCCTCAAACCCGGCGTCCCGCGCGGCACAAAATCGATCCTCGAAAGACCATTCGGTGAAGAGTAAGCTGAGATTCGCTGCAAATTTGATCATTCAATTCTTCAAACTTTTGAGTTTGTGTTTCGCCACAAAAGAGCGGATCCAGCTATCCTGAATCCGCACTTGTGCTAAGGAATTACGCAGTTACAGGTTTCGGCTTCAGCAGAAAGTGCGCCAGAGCCGGAACCAGTACCAGTGCACCCACCATGTTCCAAATGAACATGAAGCCCAATAGGATGCCCATATCTGCTTGGAATTTGATGGGCGACAGCACCCAGGTCAGTACGGCGATGCCCAGCGTGATACCCGTCATCACCACCACTTTCCCAGTCGAAAGCAGGGCCAGGTAATAAGCATCCGACAGGCTTGAGCCATTGCGTAAATTAGTGAGGGTAACGCTAAGGATGTACAACGCGTAATCCACCCCGATGCCTACCCCCAACGCAATCACGGGCAGCGTCGCCACCTTGACGCCGATGTTCAGCCCGACCATCAAGGCTTCGCACAAAATAGAAGTCAGCATCAGCGGCAGCACCGTGCACACGACAGCGCGCCAGGATCTGAAGGTTATAAAGCATAGGGCGATGACGGCTGCGTACACCATGAACAGCATCTGCACGTTCGAACGCTTCACGACAATATTAGTGGCTGCCTCGATGCCGGCATTGCCCGCCGCATTGAGGAACTGGATCTGATCTGTGTTGTGGGTCGCCGCAAACTGCTCGACGGTCTGCACCACGCTGGTTAGCGTGTCCGCCTTATGATCCGTAAGGTAGACATAAACCGTCAGCAAATCGCAGTTCTGGTTGAACAGTTCGCGCGGTGCACGGGTAATGATGGCATTCAGAAGCCCTTGATTACGTGGTATCTCGTACCAGGTCATGCTGCCTTCGTTCATGCCCGCTGCAGCCTGCTTGCTCAACGCCGCCAACGACGTCGTGGATACCACCCCTGGCAGCTGCTGGAGCTGAGCTTCCAGAGCGTCGACCAACACTAATGTCTGGTAATTAGCGCAGTAGTATTGGGGCGTTTTCACCATCACAACGTACTTGTCGCTGCTGGCGGAAAAGTTGCTAACCATGAAGCGGTTGTCGGTGTTGTAGCGCGATTCCGGCCGCAGTTCTGGTGCCCCGGGATTCAGATCACCGATCCTCACATGCAGACTCACAGCGAAACCAGCTACCCCCAGTATCACTGCGACGATGATTGCGCCACTCGCCCATTTGCGTTCGGTGAATCGATCCAGGAAAGCCCAAAACGGGTGCCGGGCGTGTTGAGCATCCAGCTGTGAGAACTTGTCGTTCGCTGCCTCACGTTGAGCCGCCGCTTTGCTAACTCCGGTGTATGACAACAGAATCGGCAACAGAATCAGGTTGGTAAAAATCAGGGTCAAAACGCCGATCGTCGCGGCGACGGCCAGATCCTGAATGACCGGAATTTTGATAATCATCAGCACCGCGAAACCTACGGCGTCGGCGACCAACGCCATCAGTCCGGTCAAAAACAGCCGGCGAAATGTGAAGCGTGCCGCCACGAGTTTGTCAGCTCCGCGACCGATGTCCTGCATGATGCCGTTCATTTTCTGGGCGCCATGACTTAACCCGATCGCAAACACTAGGAACGGGACTAGGATGGAATACGGATCGAGATCAAACCCCAAAGTGGGCAGCAATCCAAGCAGCCAGACAACCGCAATGATCGAGCACAGCAACACCAACAGGGTGCTGCGCACGCAACGGGTGTACCAGAACAACACGATGCCGCAAATCACCAGCGTCGCGGCGAAGAAAAGTTGCATCTGCCGCATGCCGTCAATCAGATCGCCCACGACCTTGGCGAAGCCGGTGATGTGGATCTTGATGTTGTCGGTTTCGTACTTGGCGCGAATCTGTTCGAGCTGGCCTGAGAGCGCGTTGTAGTCCAGCGGTTTGCCGTCGTCCGACGTGATGTCCTGAAGAGGCAAAAGAACAATGCTGGACTTGAAGTTCGCGGCCACAAGCCGTCCGACTTCACCCGAGCGTTCGACATTCTGACGAACCTGCTCCAGGCTGCCGACAGAACCATCGTAGTTGTCAGGAATGACCGGGCCGCCATCGAACCCCTCTTCCGTTACGCCGATCCAGCGGGTCGCCGGAGTCCAAAGTGATTTCATGTACGAACGGTCAACGCCGGGGAGCAAAAATACCTCATCGTTGATTTTCTTGACCGTCTCCAGGTAGGCAGCATCGAAAATACTGCCCTGCTTGGCCTCAATCGCAATGCGTAAGGTGTTGCCCCCCTCCCCCAGCTGGCCGCGATTCGTCAGGTAGTTCTGCACAAAAGGGTGATCCGTTGGGATCATTTTTTCGAAGGCTGCATTGAGCTTCAAACCCAGTGCCTGATAGCCCAGTATCAAACTGAGCAACACGCAGATGCCCAAAATGATACTGCGATGATTGAACAAAAGCCGTTCAACCAGAGTGCCGGAGGATGGGTCGAATACATCCGGCTTAGGAATGGTTTGATGCTCAGCAGAACGAGTATAACTATTCATTGATCATGCTCCGGCGATTCCACTGCACCTGCGGACGACAGCATGCCCCGTGCAGTGCTGATGATCAGGGCGCCGTTCGCGGCCTGCGCCATACCTGTGAAATAACTGGGTTGTGTGATCTTCAGGACAGAGGCTTTGGTATCGCCCTCCTTAAAGCGCAGCACTCTTCCAGACTCGTCGGCAAGGACTACCGATCCATCGTCAAGACGCAACCCACTGGTCAACGTGACGGGCTGCAAGGTATCGAGGCGCTGCCAGGTATCGCCGCGATCCTTGGACTCAAAGGCTTTTCCACGAAGCCCAAACGCCACAATCGATCCGCTGTCGGTCGCCTGAAGCCCGAAGGTCGTGCCCTCATAAGGTGAAGCCAGCGACTCGAAAGTCTGTCCCTCGTCGCTCGATCTCAGCAGAGTGCCCTGCTCGCCTCCGATAAAGAAATCCGCCCCAACCCGCTCAATGCTGTAGAGATGTAGACCAGACGGGTTGTCGATACGAGTTCGGATGGATTGCCAGCTGAGCCCGCCATCATGAGTAACAAACGCGAGACCGTAAGCACCCACCACCAGTCCGTTTTTAGCGTCGAGGAAAAGCAGATCGAGCAACGGTTTGTCAGGCCCTTCGTCAACGAGTTGCTGTGCCTGAGCGAGACGCTCCTGCGCCTTCGCTGCATCGTCGGAGCTCTGCGTAGCGAGCGTGGCTTGCTGCAACTCGATCTCCGCCGCTTGGACACCATCAAGCTGCTTGACCCAGCTCAGGCCGCCATCCTGACTGTGCAAGACAACCCCGGCATGCCCGACCGCCCAGCCTTGGAGGTCATCAATGAAGCGAATCTTGACCAGCGTCATGCTGACCGGGGAGCTGACTTGCCTCCAAGTAACTCCATTATCGTCCGAGGCAATGATGAACCCTCTTTCGCCAACAGCCACCAGTCGGTGGCCTGCACGCGCGACGCTCAACATAACCGATTGAGTTGCCATGGCACTGGTAATCGATGGCTGCACTGGCAACCCATCGACTTGTGCCGCAGCCGAGCCTGTGAGCGCGGTGACGATCGACACGCTCAGCATGAATGCCTTAAAGGAACGTTTACGTAAATGCCTGGATGTTTGAATACGCATTAGCGAGCCTCGACGATGCGGCTCCATGGACGCGGCGTCAGGGGCACGGCGTCTATGGAACACAAGTTTGAATAAGTTGCGAGGCTCAGCGCACCGATCCGGACGCTACCGAGTTACCGGTAAAGAAGTTCTCGGGCTTGCGCGGTATGACGCTATAAGTTTCGCCGTTGAGGCCTTGCACGACGCTGTATGTCTTGGCTTGCAGGTTGTAGATCACTACCGGTTTCACAACCACCGCAGGGATGGAAGGAACAACGAATGGAAGCACTTGGGAGACACGCCACAGTTTGCCTTCGGCGTCGTAGCCATCCACCAGCGAGACCGTCCAGCTATCTTCATCGATGAAGAATTTGCGCTTGGGCACTGCATGGCGTTTACCCGGGGCGACAGTGGCCTCAAGCTCCCAGACACGATGCAGTTCCCAGCGCAACTTGTCCGGATTGAGGTGGTTAGCCGCAAATGCATCGTCTCGTTTCTCGGCGTTGAATTTGTTGTCGTTGTAAGGGATGTACAGCTCTTTTTTTCCGACCAGCTTCCAGTCGTAGCGATCGGGATGACCGATAAAGCCATGAACCTCGTCGAAGTAGTTGGCGCCGGACGCAACGAAGTCTGGTGTGTCATAACCGACAGTGGGGGCACGACGCACCCGTCGTTGTCCTACCAAGTATTGCCAGGCATCCCTCGGTTGTTGGGCGTTGATGCTGTCATGAGTCACCAGCGATTCGCCGGCCTTGAACGGTGGTTCATTGGTCAAAAAGCGTAGCAGTGCATACTGCCCCGACCATTTATCCACGCTCCCGTCTTTGTAATAGTAAGGGTACTGCCAATTCTCGACGCCCCGGCTCGCCAGTGTCCGGGTGCCATCAGCATTGCCTATGACGTTGGAATACCCCATCTGAATGGATTCCGCTTCGACCCTCAGCAAAAAATTCCAGATAACCTCATTGCCCGTTTTCGGGATAGGAAATGGGATGCCGCCGTAACAGCCCTCTACCGATAATCCGTTACTGGTTGTCTTGCAATTGGTCGCGTTGGCAAACGTTTTTTGGTACACGCTTTCGGGCGCCGCTGCAGTGCGGTGCGTTGGGTAAATATCCAGATGGAAGGTATCGGGATATTTGGCCAACAACGCTTTCGTACCCTCACTTAACTTATCCGCGTATTGCGCCGCGTTCTTAGCGGTAATTTGGAGCACCGGTTTCTCACCCGGGAACGGATCAGCAGGCACATCGCCGAATTTTGCCCCCGCGACATCCTTAGTCAGTCCACCTGTCCAGGCGGGTATGGAGCCATCGGCATTGCCCGCTTTTTCAGCGCCCAAGGGAGTCAATGTGGTCTTGAGACTCGCTGCCTCCTCAGGGCTCACCGCAGCGAAAGCGCTGCTAGTTACCATCGAGATCGACAAGGTGGAAAGCAACAGCAATTTAATTTTTGTCATTATCAGTGCCCGCCTGTTCTTTACTTAAAAAGTTCGCTGAATCGAAAACGCCACGAAATCCCGGTCTTTCATATTTTGCTGATAGGTGTACGAATTGGAGGAGTTGATGATTGGCCCGGTTTCACCAAAGAAGTTGGTGTAGGTCAGCGAGGCGTACCACTGCTTCTTGTAATCGGCCTTGAGGCCCAGCGTCAGATCCCCACCGTGTTCGGGGCCAAACGCTTGAGGCGTCACGGAGGAACGGCCGGACGGGTTGTAGCCAATGGTGACCGGGGCTTGGATGTCGATCCCAGGAAAAACCTGGAAATACTGAGGCTCAAACGTAAAACGCAGCGCGAAGGCGTCGCGAGTCGAATTGGGTTCCAGCTGGTCGGCATTTTTGGTAACGCTCAGCCGCCGGTTGAAGGCCAGCTCACCGACAAACGAAGCACCGTCCCACAGCGCCGATCCGCCATATACATTGACCATAGAAACCTGGGCATGCCACGACCGCCCGATGGGGTAGGCAGGATTGGAGTCGTTGTCGGAATCCAGGCCCGTAATGATGGTTCCACCAACGCCCGCCAAAGGCGTATCAATCCGTATGGACGTTTCACCGGCGATGTTGGCTTCACCCACCAGAGTGCTAAAACTCGCGCCGAACACCTTGACGTCCTCGGGATAAACATTGATGTACGAGTCATCTGCACCAGGTACCAGCGCTGCCGGACGGAAATAAAACACGGGGGTCTTTTCGTGATATTTAGCGGCGTACAGACCGAATTCCCAATCCTCGACCGCGAATTTTAGTTGAGCGCCAAACTGGCCAGAATCCCTGGCTTCCTTGTCCTTGCCATGAAGAAGCGCGCCGGTGGGGAAGAACACCCGCTCCCCGCCCTCGCCCACGAAGTCCGCACCGCTGAAGTAACTGCCAGCCGCAGGTAGCCGGGTCTTGTTCCACTGGAATTGGTAGTACGCACCAACACTCACCGTATCGTTCAGCTGCCAGTTGCCTGACACCTGTTGGGTGGGCATCAGAATTTCTTTGAACTGAGAGCTGGGTACGGACTGGAGTTTCACCAAGTCGACGGTGGACTGCGCATTGGCGATGCCGTTGGCACCAAAGAAAAGACTTTCGCCATAGATTTGCGTGAACTGCCCCAGTCGCCCGGACAGCGAGGTACTTCCGAGCTCCTTTGAGCCGTAGACGAAGGCATCCATGATTTCAGTCTTCTGTTCGTGGATGCGGCGCGTATCACTGGTGAATTCATCGTGATCGACACTCAAAGAGTTGGCGGTGCCCGGAGAGTCGTTATCGTTGTCATGGCTGTAGACATCGTCGTACCAGGACGCAGCGCTGAGGCGCGCACCGACGTCTTTGTACTTGACGTCAAATTCGGACAGGACATCGAGGCGATTAGAGATGAGCCCGCGATCGAAATTTCGGTCGCCGTCATCCAGGTTGGGATTGCTGTTAGAGGTGCCTGGGCCGACCGCAACCTTGTGATCAAGTTTGTTCACGCGCCATGCGTTGCTGTACTTGATCGTGTTGTCCCAAGTCGCCGAAAAATCAGGGTTGCCTGTGTCGATCTGGAAAGCGTGAGATGGCGTTGAGAGGCTCAGCAATACCGATGCGCTGACCGCGCAAGCAAGGCTGGAAACCGGCAACGGGCAGAGCCGCTGGTTGGCTATTTTCATGAAGATGTTCCTGTTTTTTTGTTTTTGTAGAAAGGTCATCCACTCGCAGCATTGGCTGCGAATACATCGGGGTGCTGCATAACGCTCCGAGCGCCGTTGTTCCCTGCCTTATCGTTCCAGATGCGCGGCCAATGCTTGCAAGCCGGCCTCCACGAGGACGATGTCCAGTTGCGACTTCAACCCGCTGACGGCAAACCCGCCTACGACTTCACCCTCAACAACGATTGGAAGCCCGCCTTCGATGGCAAAGACGCCGTGAATCCTAGAAGCGCCGGATCGGCCTTCGGCGACCATCTCCTCAAAAAACTTGGTTGGCCGGCGCGTGACTGCAGCGCTGCGGGCTTTATCAATGGCCGTTTGGACAGACGAGACGGATGCGCCATCAAGCCTTCTGAACGTCATTAAGCAACCCGCCTCATCGACCACTGCCATGGAGACCTTCCAGCTCTCCGTGGTGGCTTTTTCCATGGCCGCCATGAGCATCAATTCAGCGTCTGCCAATTCGAGAACCTGCTTCGTTTTCATCACACGCCTCTGAACCTTGGGTTCGGGATCGATACAAGCCAATAACAAAATGCGTAAAAAAGTATTTGATGCACTTGGTATCGCTTTGTGCACAAAACGTAATCCTGAGCAAATTTAAAGTCAAGAAGATTCTCGAGGGCAAGTATTCCGTTGCGCAGATACGGGCGAGATGCGAAGAAGGCATACGGGGCCACCCGGTTGTGGCTCAAACGACGGAACGTTCAGGAGGTAAGGAAAGAATCGGGAAGGGATACAGGCGGACGCTGTAGAGGTAGAAAGCGAATTAGAGCGTACGGCAGAGTCGGTAACTATTTTACGCTTGCGGCGCGGAGCAATTTATGCGCAACTTGGGCATTAGCCATTTGCACCAAATGGTGTTTTGCGCATAAAATCCGTTTAGTGCAAATTCCAGGAAGCTCCGACCATGATCACCTCCCCCGGCAGTCCGCTAATCGATGTCGCGCTGACGAAGATGAAAAAAGCGATTGTTTGCTGCGAACTGGCCCCGGGCGAAAAACTCAAGGTTGCCGAACTGTCCAAGACCTATGGGCTCAGCAGCTCCCCCATTCGTGAAGCGCTTAATCGACTGACTCAGGACGGTGTCGTAGAAGCCAGCGACAACAAGGGATTCAGGGTCGCACCGATCTCCACTACCGACTTCCGCGACATTACGCGGATGCGCTGCCTGCTCGAGTGCGAAGCGCTAAGTGATGCCATCCAGTTTGGCGACGATGCCTGGGAAGCCGATGTACTCGGTGCGTTTCACCGTTTGAATCTGATTGAGAAAAAACTGGGAAGTGGCGTACTCGCACTCGACGATGAGTGGTCTAACCGGCATAAGGCCTTCCACTTCGCGCTGTTTGCGGCATGTCCATCACCGCTGATGCTAAAGATGATCGACTCTCTATTCGACAGAGCAGAGCGCTACAGGCGCTTTTCCGCCAAGCAGCGGGTCACTCCCAGACATAAAGGAAATGAGCATCAAGAGTTGATGGATGCTGCTCTGGCACGTGACTCAAAAGCTGTGACGCTCTTACGCGATCACATCCAAAACACCTTGGGTCGAACCGTAGAAGCCATCGAGCGTCAACAAGCTACGCTTCAGTAAATCATCGACCTGCCACTGGTTTCGGGTTTCCGGCTCGATGACGTTGTCACGCGTCATCGACAGCTTTAACGTATCCCACAAAAAAACCCTTCACCTCGCAACTGCTTTCGTGGGCAGTACGAAGCAAAGGGCGTACTGCTCCCTACAAGGTTATCGCTTGCGCAAACCTGATCGTCTTATCGCAAGCGCCGCCATTACTCTGCAGAGCCTGTTCAGGTTCTTTGCACCACAACGCAAGCTCCATGCCCTCAAGCATCTCCATCGCCCAGGCGACAGTGACTGCCCCGCCGTAAACGTAGTGATCCGGCCGCACGATGACCACATTGCAGCCACGACGCTCCAGCCATTCGGCCAGCACGCCGTCAACCTCTTCGTAATCATCAACAGCGCGTGTGCCAGACTGTTGGGAACTGACTAACCGAACGACCTGGATAGGCAGACCTTTCAGCGATTGGCTACTTCGCAGACATCTTAATAGCGCGCTGGCGTCGAACCCTGGCGCAATGACCACTCGAAAGGATTGTCCGGTAAACGCATCCAGCAGTGCCTTCTTGCCGGCATGGTTGATGACCATCGGTTGCGGAAACAGCTCACCGGCAGGCGGAACATTGGCGACAAAGCCTTGGTTCAAACCAGGAATCAGCGATTGCCTGATGGTGCCTCCCGGATTTTCCGTCATTTGCTGGATCAAGCGCGCATCGCGGATCGCGGCTTTCTCGCTGTCACGCTCGCAAATCACCCCGCCGAATTCTTTTGCCGCCATCGTGGTTTGGCGGACATGAGGGATACGTTCGGTCTGGTAGGTATTAAGGAACGCCGGGGCAGCCAGGCCTCCTTTAACCAGCGCCAGTTTCCAAACCAGATTCAATGCATCGCGAATCCCTTGGCACATGCCTTGTGCCAGAAAGGGGGGCGTCATGTGCGCTGCGTCCCCGAGGAAAAACACCCGGTCGGTCTTCCACTGCTCCAGAATCAGTGCATGGAATCGGTAGGCAGACGCACGCCACAGCTGATAGTCGCCCTCAGGTAACCAGCGGGCGATCAGCTTCTTGATCGCTTCGGGTTGTGAGATTTCCGTCGGCTGTTCGTCAGGGTTAATCATGAACTCCCAACGCCGATGTTGGCCCGGCCCAACGACAAAGGTACAGGGCCTGGCCAGCTCGCAAAACTGCACGTTGGTCTTCGGCAAATGCTCGCCCGCCCCTTCGTTGAGGATCACGTCCACCACCAGCCATGGCTCGTCGAAGGCTAGATCCTCCATTTTCAGCCCCAGACGGGTGCGGATCGGACTGGTGCCCCCGTCACACGCCAAGACATAGTCTGCAGTCACCGTACGCTCAGCCCCGTCCTTGGCCTGAATACGCACCTCCGCTTGCGAACCTTTGGAATCTACCGACAGAACCTCTGAACCGAGCTCCACGGTCACGGACTTCAAATTCGCAATTTTACTGCGCAGAGCGCGCTCGACGGGGGGCTGTGAGAAGACATAGTTAGGCGCCCAACCCAGCGGATAGGGAGGTTTGGCGGCATCAATGCGTTTGATCAGCTGAGAGCCGGTGGTACGGTACTCCGAAGGGCGATACGGCATGACATGCTCAGCAATGTCATCGGCCAACCCAATGTTGCCGAAGACACGCATCACTTCGTGGTCAAAACCCATGGCCCTAGGGTTGATGTACACCGACTCAGACTTGTCGATGACGAGAGCTTTCAGCCCCCACATGCCGGCCAAATTAGCGCACAGAGCACCCACTGGCCCCATTCCAACAATGATGACATCGTAGTCCATCGTCTACTCCGCTTTTTGTTCTTATCCAGTGCGTCTTCTGGCTGATGAACTAGCTTGCACACGCCCACCAACCAGGATTCAACATCAAAAAAATCGTCAAAGATCAGCCAATTCGAACCCGCTGTTCTTCAATCTTCCGGCGGGTGGACTCCATCCAATCCTCACGCGTCTGAAAACCGGGACGGCGGCGGCACATGGCCTCAGTCTGAGCAAGGATAACCTCGCTGGGTAACTCAAGATCGAGTGGCTCCTTGCAAGGTTGGGCAGTGTAAAACGGCGCATCAACATACATTTCGATCGGGTTGTCTTCTGGATCTTTGAAGTACATAGACCAAGCGTTGCCGTGATCAACCTGAGCGATCCCCTCAATGCCGCTTTTTTTAGCGAATTGATAGTACGTCTTCAGGTCATCCAGAGAATTCAAAAGAAATGAAAGCTGGTTGATCGGATTGAAAGGCAGGTCGACAGGCTTGCCGTCGAAGAGTACGACCTGATGATGCAATTCCGGGTTCTGAGTCATGAAGAAAAGGCGATGACCTGTTGAGGCGACGCCCTTGTCGCTTACGATGAAACCCAAGATTCGGCAGTAGAACTCAACCATACGATCAAGGTCTGCGCAAAACACTCCGGAGTGGGTGAAATTGATGGTAGGTAGTGCGGACATGTGGAGCCTCCACTTTTTATGATTGTTAGAGGACAGCGCTTAGGCTTCGTCAATTACGCCGTTCGACAGGGTGCCAATCTCAGTGATAACCACCTCGAACACGTCACCAGGTTTAAGAAATATCGGTGGGTTGCGCTTGAAGCCAATGCCACTCGGCGTGCCAGTAGCCAAGATGTCACCCGGATTCCAAGGCAGCGCTTTTGATACGTAAGAAATCAAATGAGGAATGTCGAAGGCTAACTCCGAGAGACTGCCCTCTTGAAGTTGCTCCCCATTGAGTACGCCACGCACGACCAGTTTTCTGTAATCCGGAATTTCCGACGCCGGCACGAGCCACGGCCCTAAAGCGCCCGTTTTTCTGAACGTTTTACCCATGCCATATTGGTGTGTGTGAAATTGCCAATCGCGAACACTGGCGTCGTTGAAGCAGGTGTAGCCCGCGACATGATCCATAGCGTCAGCTGGATCGATGTGTGCACCACCCTTGCCGATCACAACCGCCAACTCGGCTTCGAAATCGAATTGCTCAGATACTTGGGGTCTAACGAGCGGTTCGCCGTGTGGAAGCAATGTTTCTGCGAAACGCTGAAAAATGACCGGAAACTCCCCGACCTTTCTGCCAGCCTCCTCCGCGTGAGCAACATAGTTAATGCCTACGCAAATAACTTTTCCAGGATTAGGGATTACTGACTCCAGTTGGACGCTGGAGAATGGGTAGTCCGACTGGACAGAATCAATGATCAAGCGCGCTTCCTGCAGCAAGGATGGATCGCTGAGAAATGATGCGAGGTCAGCTACCTGCGCAAACCGGCCCGTCAGCTCAACCACTCCATCACCGGAGACAGCGCCGAAATGCGCCTTCCCTTCTTTGCGGTACGAAATCAGCTTCATGATGTCTTTCCTATTTTTGTGCACAAAAACTAACTTCTTGCACCATACATCATTAAATGCATAATGCAAAAGGTCGGTTCAAAAAAAATAGCGAGCCCACTGAGGCTCTCGGTTCTGGAGGTAAGGCATGTCGCTTGTGACGATTCGTAAGGTCAAACTGGATGTAGAGGAAGTGTTTCACGAAGGCGGCCCCCGCGCCTCCTTCCCGCTCAGAATCGCGGTCGCAACCGCCGTCGTGGCCAATCCGTACGCGGGTAAGTATGTAGAAGACCTGCTGCCATTCATGCAGGAGTTGCGAGCTTTAGGTGCAGAACTCTCGGAGCAGCTTATCCATGCGCTGGGCGGTGCCAAGAACGTGCACGCATACGGTAAGGGTGCAATTGTCGGAGAAGACGGCGAACTCGAACACGGCGCCGTATGGCATGAAGCAGGTGGCTGGGCGATGCGGGAGGCGCTAGGCAACCCCAAGGCTATCGTACCTGCAGCAAAGACCATTGGCGGCCCGGGTTGCCGAGTAATGATCCCACTGGGTCATGTTCAGGCTGCGTATGTGCGTAGCCACTTTGGCGTTGCTGAAATGACCGTTTGGGACGGCCCACGTCGTGGCGAAATTGCCTTTGGTCTTGCCATGGCGACTGGTGGAAGAATCCATGCACGCTTGGGTGGTTTGGCTTCAGCCGATGTTAAGGGCGAAGACGGGCTGCGCTAATACCAAAGATCTGAAGCGCTCCAAAGTTACGTTCCACTACAAAAATAATATGTGTGTTGGAGAACATCATGACTGCAAAAACTATGCGCGCTGCACGTCTGTACGAAGGCGGCAAACCGATGGTCATTGAGCAAGTGGCCGTTCCAGAGATTCGTCCGACTGAGGTTCTCGTAAAGATCAAGGCATGCGGGATCGTCCCGAACCTCCACAATATTTTAACGAACTGGGTAAAGTGGTTCCCTCAAAACCCATTGCCGAAGCTTCCAGCGATTTTCGGACTTGATCCATCAGGCGTGATCGAAGCCGTCGGTGCTCAGGTCTACGACTTCAAAGTGGGTGACCGGGTGTACGTTAACCCTGGCAGATATTGCGGCTCCTGCCGGGCATGCCGTGCGGGCAATAACATTGCGTGCACCGCCTATACCTTCAATGGCTACTTCGGCTTCACGCCAAAAAGTCCCCGCATGTTTGAAGATTATCCGTACGGCGGCCTCTGCGAGTACATCCCTGCGCCCCAATACAGCTTGGTCAAGCTGCCTGACAATATCAGTTTTGAAACGGCTGCACGTTTGGGTTACATGGGCACCGCTTACAAGGCGCTCCTAAAGGCAAATGTTGGCCCTGGCAGTACCGTGCTCATCAATGGGATTAGCGGGACGCTTGGTCTCGGCGCCGTCGTCCTGGCACTTGCTCTAGGTGCTCGTAAGATTCTCGGAACTGCCCGCAATCAAGATTTGTTTCAGAAGGTGAAAGACCTCGCAGTTCCTGGGCGAATTGAAATTCACACGCTCGGTACTATTCCTACCAACGAATGGGCCCATGAGGTTACGCATGGCGAGGGCGTGGATGTGGTTATTGATGCCTTGGGCCCAGGCGCACCGCACGAAAGCCTGACCCAAGCTCTCAAATCTCTGCATCGAGGCGGACACTTAGTGAACATTGGCGCTATCGCCGGTGAAGTCCCTATTGACCTGCATTGGATCATGGACAACGACATCCAGATCAGTGGATCTGCCTGGTTCACCACTGGTCAAGGACAAGCCATGGCTGACATGGTTGAGTCCGGTGTGCTGGATCTTTCATTTTTTGAAAATACGGCTTTCAAGCTAGAAGACGTCAACAACGCGATTACCGGTATCGAAAACCGCCATGGCGGCTTCAGTAACTACGTCATTTGTCCTTGATGTACGCAGCGAGTGGAGCGGTTCGCCCTTCCCTCGCTGCCTCTTTGACTGCTCGTTGAGTAATCCAAATGAAGATAAGAAGAATCGTGACCGGTCACGACGAACAAGGGAACTCCGTGTTCGTTTCAGATGACTACGCCCCAAGAGCTCAATCTTTTGCCTCAATCCCTGGACATGCCATGGCGCAGTTGTGGGCGACCCCAGCAAATCCCGTACGCCTCGAACAGGAACGTGATCCCACGCTAGGCAACTCTTCACTGATTCCTCCTCAGGGCGGCACCAGCATCGCCATGTTCGATTTCCCACCGGACTCTGTGATGCAGAACCCCGTCGATGGAGTGCGGGCCTATGAAGAGTTGGGGGCGGCTTTGCCTGGCTTGATCGAAAGCTTTGAACTGGAAAATCCGGGTATGCACACCACCGCCACCACTGATTACGGAATCATTTTGGAGGGCGAGATGTGGCTAGAGCTGGATAACGGTCAAAGCCGTCTCGTAAAGGCGGGAGACATCGTTATACAAAATGGCACACGACACGCGTGGCGCAACAAAAGTGAGGGAATTGCCCGAGCACTGTTTGTGATGATCGGCGTGTCATCTCCAGAGAAACAGGTCGTGTAGTTTTTCGATTATCCATCTCTCTGAAGGATTTTTATGGCCACTGTCGCTCATCGTCTACTCGGTATTTCAGGTAGCCTGCGTTCACAATCCACCAATACAGCGGTACTCAAGACCCTCTCCAATCGGTTGGGCCATCAGGTAGAAATGAGTCTCTTCGCACTGAATGAGATACCCCTTTACAACTCAGATCTCGAAGCGCAGATGCTGCCTGCATCGGTGGCGGTGCTGAAAGATGCTATCGAACAAGCCGATGGCTTGATCATCTGCTCGCCTGAATACAACTACGGCACTTCCGGCGTGCTGAAAAATGCACTGGATTGGGCATCTCGCCCGGGCTTCAACTCACCGTTGAAAAATAAACCCGTGCTCATCATGACGTCTTCACCAGGTGTGCTTGGCGGGGTGCGCGCCCAGGCACAATTGAGAGAGACACTATCAGCGACCCTTTCCAGAGTCATTCGCGGCCCTCAGATAGTCATTCCGGGCGTCAATGAAAAGATCCAGGACGGCAGCTTCATTGATGAAAAAACGATTGAGTTCATGCTTGCCGCCGTTGATGACTTGATTAGTGAAATCAAAGCAGCCTAGTAGAAGGCTATCCGAGACGATACCAATACCTAGGGAAGGTCTGAAGTACCCACCGATTTTTCATGCCCTCGTTACTTGAGGTTCAAAAAAACATGCGTCGG
>NZ_JBEOPV010000022.1:0-92248 GCF_040310425.1 Pseudomonas sp. 65/3-MNA-CIBAN-0223 | reverse complement strand
TTTCGACCGACGCATGTTTTTTTGAACCTCAAGTAACGAGGGCATGAAAAATCGGTGGGTACTTCAGACCTTCCCTAACGGCATGTGGTTAAGCGATTTGACGCCTATATTTTTTGTGACTCGTGAGCGCTCCATTAACCGATGATTCAAAGTCGCCATTTGAACTCGATGCTGTGCTCCTCATTCCATTCCGTAGCCAGCGCCTTATGCTTCGTCCCGACGCACTGTCGAAAAGTCTATCTCTAATCCAGGCCCGTCGATTTCCGAAAATCCATCCAAGGCCTCGCAGCGCTACTCGAACAGAGATAAACGACGCAGTGCTCAATCCGGAGCATTTCAAGCGCTCCATAAACCCCTACGAGGATCAAGATGGGGCGGCGCGTTGGACTAGGCAAGCCCGGAGAGCAGCTCCACGGCAATAGCGCTTTATAATCTTCAACGAGCTTGTGAGTGGAAACAATTGTAACGCGTGTCGCAGCCCCGCATAGGGCTCTTGACCGTAGGCTTTGGCTGTTTCGACTAGGCTGCAAAGCTGAGCGCGGGCCGCCGCTTCTTTAGGTGTGTCGCTGGACAACCAGTTCCTTTCTCCAATCACAAAAAGCCTGTTCGCTTTCGGCGGTATTGTTGTCAATCGGCGAATAGCTTTTCTCGACATATCTTTCAAGTTTTTCAGTTACTCGCCAGATAGCCGATGGCCTTACCCAAGGTTTTTTGAGGCGTGAGGCATGGCTGCGTATTTTCCATTCGGCTTTTTAACTGAGCAAGGATCGGTACGCGTTATTCATAGCGACCGATTCTAGGTTCAGCATCGTCGCTGGCCTGGAAGTCACATTCGATTCCATAAAGCTTTTTGATCAGATTGAGCGTAATGTCGCCGTGCCGTGCCGTGCCGTGCCGTGCCGTGTCTTGACTATGGGCAGACTTTGTTTGCTTCCAAGAACTTACGGCGTACATCGGCATAGCGTTACTAAACGCCCGCCCTGATCGTGCGCTCGGCATCTTATAACCGGCGTAATCGTCAGTCATGTCGTAGCCATGGTAACCATCAAGCAAGGGCGTTGAGACGTTTTGCGCTCGGCTTTTGGAGTAGTCGTAACGAATTTGGCGGTCACCGGTTTTCAACCACATCCATGACTGGCCGCTGGTTTCCAGGTGGAAACAATACTAGACGTCTTTTGACGTGTGACTCTTTACACTTACGGTAAGCGAGTTAAATCTTCCTTAAGAAAGTTAATTGCACTAATTGATTCGGAGATCTTTTCAATTCCTAGCAGAGATAGGTGGCCGGTGTCCCATATATATGGATTCAATCCAGAATTCAATTTGCAATTGCCTTCCAAGCAAAATATCGAGTATTTATCAAAAAAAATAACATCTTTAATGTTTGACAGTATTTTGTTTATTTCAATCGCCTTGTCGTTGGTTGAGGACAGTTCATAATTGTCTTTTACCTTTGATTCTGCGATTGCAAGTTCGGTAACTGATTTGTCGAGTCTCGGTCCCGCACTGACTACAAAGATAGGGATGTTGCCATATATTTTTTTGTTAATATCTTCTATGAGTGTCCTTAATCCTATATCGTTTTCGTATAGCGAGGCGAATATTATACCTTTTAGGTTCTTGTTTCCCACTATGTAGTCATTTCGGATGTCGTTTAGGATGCTAAAACATTTTCCATAAGTGGCAGGTACGCAAGAGCTCTGGTGTATCATAGCGAAGTTAATGTTGGGGTAGGATAATCTCAGCGCGTGGAAAAAGTCTCTACCATGACTATCGCCTATTACTAAGTAGCTACTTTCCCCAAGCTTAGTATTGAGGTAGTTCAATACTGTTGATTTTGTTTGCGTTTGCCCATCAAGGGTGACTAAAAATGTCTTCGCAAATGATTCGCCATTGTTGCTAAATGAGTTCATCAGGTTTTTTCTGTAATATGATTCTGCCGAATATCTATTGGATTCCAAGGTTTGAATATTATCTATATTATTATATCTGTTGAAGAAGCCATTGTTCTGAAATACAACAATACCCGTTGCGCTTACTATAAGTGCTACGTATGCAGGTTTGTATTTTAAAATGCTAACCAAGTTAATGGGGTGATTGTAGAACTTAATTTTTTCGATATATTTGTTGCTAAAAAATCCGAGCAGTACTGATAAGGCTAAGCCCATATAGATATAAATGCTAGCCAAAGAAAAATAGTAAATGGCAACAACGAGGGGCCAATGCCATAGATAAATTGAGTAAGACCAAGTACCTATTTTTTGAAATACAGCGTTACTCGTAAAAAAGCTATCACTACGTCGAGCTTGGATTATAAGGAATGATCCAAAAACTGGCAGTAACGCCAGATAGCCTGGCCAAGGGCTCTCGCTACGGATGAGTGAATAAGAAGAAGCAATAAACGCTAATCCCAGCCATTCTAGGTATTTCTTCCTTTCCTCCTTGATCGCTAAAGGGTACAGGTATGCAACACCGCCAATCATCATCTCCCACGCTCTGGTAGGCAGCAGGTAGTATGCGGCTTTAGGCCATTTGATAGTAGCTATTACGCAAAAAATAAACCCTGCAATTGTGCCAAATAGAATAATTTTTTTCATCGCGTTTATAGACATAAACTTCCGCATTGCGACAAGTGCTAACGGATAGATAATATAGAATTGCCATTCAGCGGATAGCGACCAAGTATGCAAAAGCCATTTGCTATGAGAGGCTGCATCAAAATATCCAGACTCTTTTAAATAAATTAAATTAGATACAAACCCCATGCTGCTAAAAACATGCTTGCCCAGTGCTCTATAATCTACTGGCGTGAGATAAAACCATCCAAAAATCAATAAGCTGATGCAGACGAATGCTAGCGGGGGAATAATTCTGTTTCCGCGATCTACATAAAACCTAAGAATTGAAAAACTTTTAAGCTCTATCCCTTTAAATATTATTCCGGTCATTAAGAATCCGGAAATAACAAAAAATACATCAACCCCAGCAAAGCCGCCGGGCATCCAGTCTGCATTAAAATGAAATAAAACAACTGCAATTACGGCTATGGCTCTTAGCCCATTTATATCTTTTCTAAACGTCATCATGGGGTTCTCAATGAGTTCACGAAGCTATAGCACTGTAGATTTACAAAAGCGCAGACCAAGGCTCCGGCGGGTCGCGCCGACATCGCGCTAAACTAGGTTAATAAGCCATATGGAATCGAATCAGCTTCAAGGCCCGCAACGACGCTGAAGGTGAGATCAGTTGCACGTCTCAGAACGCCTTAGCGAAGGATTTGGCATATCTGACGATTAGCTGAAGCTATGTCGAGGAAGGGCATTACCGAGCAACAACTATGTCGCCGCGCGTAGGCCCCTGACTTTTTTGATCGAAAGAAGGAACTGGTTGTTTACCTACACACCTAAAGCAGTGATGGCCAATGCTCCAGTTATAGAGTCCCAACGACCAAGTCCCCGATGCATAGCTGTGTTACGTATGAGCACGGGTTCCACTGAAGAACTTGGTTAAGAATTTAGATGCGCTGTTGCCTTGGACTGCCCTCCGGTGTCGCCAAGCTGAACGTACAATCCATCTTGATGCAGGTGGGCGTTATGGAGCGCTTACTTAACAAGGTATGGACTTCTATGAAAATCGGGAGCAGAGCAACATCAATCAGTTTGGGATGTGTAATTCATGCAATGAAACTGACTATCAAATAATGAATTCCTATAACTCTTAAGTCCAGATTGTACTGAGCAGCTATTTAAAAAGCTGATTCAGCTTATTTTTTATCAACAAGCCCGCAAATACGCAGTTTGTTTTGAGATAGCGCTTCCACATACGCTTTGGCTCCTGTATCACGCGATACAACCATTCCAATCCCCCCTGCTGCATCCACTTAGGGGCACGTTTGACCTTACCGGCAACCACATCGAATGTACCCCCGACCCCCATTACGAAGTCAACACCCAGTTGGTCCCGCCAGCGATTGATAAAATTCTCTTTCTTGGGGGAGGTTATCGCTACAAATAGCAGTCGAGCCCCAGAGGCGCGAATAGTTTCAACCATAGCCGCTTCGTCATCCCAGAAATATCCATGGTGATAACCCGCAATTTGCAATCCAGGATTTTGTGCTTGAACTTTTTGCACAGCTGATGCAAGCACATCCTCATACGCACCGAGGAGAAAAATAGGAAAACTGTTGTTGGTACTCATGGCCAAAAGTTCGTGGAATAAATCTACACCCGCCACACGTTCAGGTACAGAATAGCCCAAAAAGCGAGCTCCCAGAACAACTCCCATGCCGTCGATGTTGATAATGTCACAAGAATGCACTGAATCTCTAAGCTGGGGGTCATTACGCATATGCACCAGCTTTGCGACATTAACTACTACGTGCTGAGTGAATCGGCGATCGGCAACGGCGCTCCGTATTGTCTCCACGGTCTCGCTCATGCTGGCCACATCCATTGGGCAGCCCAAGACTTCAATCCTTTGCATTACTTACCTCTGCACGATAACGGTTGTAGAAAGCCAGCGAGTAATACGCCCAGGCTTGGGTCCAACGCGTGTAATTTATGCGATTTGTTAGCCAGCGTGTCTGCTGATAAACAAATTGGCCTTTTTCTGGTAGATACATCAGGTCAAGTGCGCGCTGCACAACCTTGTCGCAAAGCTGCATATCTTTGGCGGTGCCACCTACCTTGAGCAGCGTAAACACTGCTTGGGCGAAACTGTGCATGTCTATAGGAAAAACGCCATTGTTGTAATACTGGGCAGTGCCATCGTCGGTAAAAAAGGTATTCACATAATATGCATAACCTCTCCGAATACTTTCATCGAATTCGGTAGTGGCCGTTGCGTCCCGTAACAAGCACAGAGCTTCGAGGTTGTAGCCGGTGTGAAAACCATCGATGAACTGATGATGGTGACGAGCGCCATAAACCCATGATCCATCAGCCGCTTGCTCGGTTA
This sequence comes from Pseudomonas sp. 65/3-MNA-CIBAN-0223, assembly GCF_040310425.1. Classification (NCBI taxonomy): domain Bacteria; kingdom Pseudomonadati; phylum Pseudomonadota; class Gammaproteobacteria; order Pseudomonadales; family Pseudomonadaceae; genus Pseudomonas; species Pseudomonas sp. 65/3-MNA-CIBAN-0223. The sequence goes on along the minus strand of NZ_JBEOPV010000022.1, from coordinate 87,292 downwards.
CGGATTGCCGCGCGACCCGAAATGCTTGATCTATAAGATTGTCCTCAGCGAGCTGTTTTCCGGCAAACGCGCACCAAGCAGCACCCCATAAACTAGCGTTGTGTACAAAGGCCTGTTCGCCGGGAATGTAGGCATAAAAACTGCGGCCACTGGCTTCGGTATAGAGCTCTTTAGAGATGAAGCGTGCTGCATCCAATGCAATATCAATGAAACGATGATCTGCTGTAACCGTTCCTAATTCGTATAGAGCTCGAGCCACATAGCATGTTGTAATGATATTTGGCTTACCCGCCGGAACGTAAAAAGCACGTGCCTGCCAATCGAAATGATATCCCCAGCAACTATGCTGCCACTGTGCGGAATTACTGCGCTGAGTAAGCAGCCAATCGGCTAGTTCACTCGCCTGTTGCAGATATTCCGCGGAACCGGAGCGGTAATAGTCCTGTAACAGGCCAGAGATGAACAAGCCCACACCTTTCGGATTGCGCTGTTTCGGCACCCGCATTAATGGGCGCAAATTGATCGGCGAACGCTTACCAAGCTGCAACCACGCGAGGCGCACCCATTCACTGCGGTAAAGGGGAGTTGCCTTTAGCAACGTGCTATTTAACGAGTCGAAAGGGTCATAACCTGCGAATTGATCCTTCCGGATAGAGTCGAGAAGTTTCGAGTTCAAAGCAATCAAGTCGGCCATTTATACTAAAGGAACATTTCTGTCCCTGATCCATGTTAAAAAACGGTCAAAATGGTGGTGTCCACTGCCAAGCACACTCCAAGTGCCAGCGACTCCACTGCCATCAATGTTGCTAGGCTTGTAGTCATGAGGCTATTGTACTCGACGCAAGGTGTACCGGTTTTAAGACCTTGCAACCAGGCGATAATCATTTGCTTCTGCCCCTTATCCTGGACACCTAACTTGTGCTTCTTGACACCACTATCACCACTGAACAGCGTGATCTCTTTAAAATCGTCAATTTGTGCACTGCGGCCACCGCCGAAAACCTCGACATACTCCTTAGCCATCGCTTTGGACCCGTCTGCGGTATAGGTAATGTTTGCAACGCTGCCATTGTCAAAAGTCAATGACAGGCAGAGATTATCGTTCAGCAGTGCAGATTTTTCAGCTTTGCTTGTGCCAACCGCGTAAATAGTTTTGACGTTACTTTCAACAAGTGCGCAAGCCAGATCGATGAAATGGCAACCCTCACCAATCATTCGTCCACCCCCTATCTGCGGGTCTTGGATCCAATGGTTACTAAGAATTTGGCCTGCGTTGATTCGAATATTTACAACCCGCGGGCTTTTCACTCCGGCAAAGTGCTCGACAACCCGTCGGGTGGCAGGTGCGAACCGTCGATTGAATCCGACCATCAATTGGCATTTGCCCGTCTTGGTATAAGCCGAATGGATTTCAGTGAGCTCCTCTACAGAAAGGGCTAGTGGTTTTTCTACATATACATGCTTGCCGGCTCTCAGTGCGTCGTGTACTGCCGTGCCATGAGTGTCATGACGAGTAGTGACAACGATAGCATCTGTGTCACCTTGTAATAGCTCCTGATAGCTACCAGCGCAGAAGTTGAAGCCAAATTGTTTGGCCACGCCTTGAGCGGATCGTCCACTTGCTGTGACCAATCCGCCAAGCACTACCTGATTGCTAGATTGTAGTAGTGGTAAAAGACTCGCCGTGGCGTAGTTACCAGCGCCATAGAATGACAGTTTGATTTTGTCTCGGCTGACAATTTCGGATTTTACACTGATTCGGGATGATTCGTTCTGATTAAGTACCGTAGAATTATACTGCAGCAGTATTCCCAAGTAAGGCTCAGTTTTATTCCCCTCGATCAACCGGTAAGCCAAGGCTGCTTCATCTACGGAAAAGCGATGAGTGATGAGCCCCTTGATGTCAATACGGCCTTGAGAAACAAGCGTAAGGAAGGTTTCCATATTACGTCGTTCGGTAAAACGCACGTAACCATACGGATAATCGTTACCGCTTTCCTCGTAGAATGGATCGTATCGCCCAGGGCCATAAGAGCGAGAGATCACGACGCTGATTTCCTTCCTGAAATAATCTTCGCGCGGAATATCCATACGCACTGCGCCGACAACTATCACGCGACCTTTTTCACGAGTAACTGCGCCGCACATTTCAATGACTGCATTACTAGAGGTTCCTGCACATACCAATACGCCATCCACGCCATGTCCTGCGGTTAGCGCATGACAAATACTCGTTACATCGTTACCCGGAGTTACAGCCACTGCACCATAAGCTTCAGCTCGGGCCATTAGTGCTGGGTCAAGGTCGGTGCCAATCACGCTGCAACCATTTGCCTTCAGCAACTGAACAGCTATTTGGCCAAGTAGGCCTAAGCCCACTACCAAAAAAGTTTCTCCCAGAAGTGGCTCCGCTAAACGAACACCTTGCAAGGCGATAGAACCAACAGTTGTGAATGCTGCTTCCTCGTCTGAAACATTGTCTGGAATTTTTACGATGAGGTTCTTGGGGATAGCTACGAATTCGGCATGGTTAGCGTAATCTGCACCGCCGCAAGCCACTCTATCTCCTGGTTGAACTCCCTCGACTAAACCGCCGGCTGCCACCACAGTGCCAGCACAACTATAACCAAGCGGCGAAGGAGAATCCAATCTTGAGTTGACGGTTTGTAGAGTTTTTCTGAGACCTTCAGTACGGATTTTTCCAATTACTTGTTTTACTAAATCAGGCCGGGCTTTTGCCTTCTGAAGTAGGCTCTTTTTTCCCATATCAATTTTGGTTTTTTCGGTGCCAGCACTTATCACTGAAGTCGTATTGCGCACCAACACGAACTTATCTGAGAGGGTCGGAACAGGAACTTCATTAATTTCGACAACCCCTGTGCGTAGAGTTTGGGTAACTTGTTTCATCGGTTGCCTGCATAAAGATTTTGATAGAAGTTTTCTATTTTTTGCAGTGATTCTGTACTAGCATTAATTTCATCAGCGGCTCTAAGTGCTTTTTTAATTACCTTGGCAAGGGAGGTCGCGGATCTGTTTTCGAACAGATAAGTGCCCTCTGGCCTTTTTATACAGTCGGAGGCAATGCATGGCTTGTTCAGAAAAAGCGACTCTCTTACAGAAATTGCGTCGCCATCTGTATTGGTTGCTCTTATAGATAAGTCGGAGAGCTTCAATAGATTGTAATAATCGATTGCCCCTATTTGTAGATAAATAGTATTTCCTAATTGGCGGTCGCTAATGAATTTTTTGTATTGTTCAATTTTTTCGCGATTGAAAGAAGGGTCTGAAATCGAAAAAATCAATACCGCCTTGTCCGAAAGTATCGAAGAGGAAAATGCTTCAATGCACAGGTCAAGACCATATAGTTCTTGACCATGGTATTCCATGATTCTGTATGCATTGGATGAAACTATTTTTTTACCCTGTAATCTCGCAGTCTCGATAAAATATTCAATTTCGACAGGCAGTTCATATCCTGCATCAAGCGGTGGTATAAACGCAGGAAAATATTGAATAATTTTAGCGGGGATTTGCAAGCGTTCACTAATCTCCCTGTTTACAAGTATAATATGTGTGCTAAGAGTGGATAGTAACTTCGTCCAGACAAAACTTGAAAATTCTCCATGTCTCCAAGAGTGGATGGTAACTACAATCGGTTTCTTCATTATGAATGCAAATAGTAGGTGGCAAAGTCTTAGAATACCAACAGACGAATGTATGTGTACAATGTCTGCGCTGTAAATTAACTTTATATATTTAATAATATTTAAACTTCTAATGTTGAATGTATCAGGTTTTATGGTTGCCGATTCATCACAAATACTAGTTTTGATACCTAGATTGTTCGCAAGTTGTGCTAATCGTTGAATGTGAATTGAGATTCCACCAATCGGCGCGGGGTAGGGGCCGCAAATGAGTACGTTTAACATGTTGATAGCAACCAGAGTGTTTTACATTAGTGAGTAATGAAAATATTATTTGAGGATCAGTCCAAGATTCAATCGTGTGTTGGAAGTTTTGATTCTTATTGAATATGATGCGCTTGGCTATCTAAGTGCGATTGGAGTGCCTGGTTTCTAATGCGTAAATGTAAAGCAGGGAGAACAGGATTGTGGATTGGTGGAACACGACTCCATTAACCAAGAAAAGAATGAAAAAGCAGATCGCTGCTGCTGGTCTGATATTTTTTGGTAACGATGAGAAAAATTTATAGTAGGCAAAACAAATCAAGATAAAACCCAGTAGCCCATAAGAGACTATCAAGTTGAAAAAGTCGTTATGTGCAGAAAGATTAAACTCTTTGGGGTCTAGCCATATTGGTCCTTTTCCTACGATCCAGTCTAATACAGTAAATTTTTCCAACAAGTATTTACCATAGTATAAATAAATCTCCGATCGGCCGCTACTGAAGTTATCTATGCTTCCACTACTGCCGGTAGTTCTATTTTTGAAGATGACCCGTTCTAGTAGGAGGTCGATGTCGGTAAAAATAACAAATACTGTCACAACCAAGAAAGCGAGCATGACTATTTTTATGAGATGACTTTTCTTTAGTATTTTATTTTTATGGAATGTTAAAAAAGAAAAAATGAACGAGGCGATAGTCGATCTTACGTTCAATGTTCCCAGTAGCATAAAACCGGCAACTGTAAAAGGAATGCTTTCAAAGAACAGTAAAGAAATCTTCAAATTTGTTTGAGCAAATACGTGGTTGGGCTGGTTCGCATAATAATCAAAAAAGCTCTGTCCTAAACCGTTGGTACGATAGTCTAAATAAGAAAATGTCAATATTAATATCAATGCAGGAGCTGCTATGTACTTTTTAAAAATTTTCCCACTTTCCGCTAGAACCGAAGCTCTGCCACTGCATGAAAGTAAGAAAATAATTGGGGTTAGCACTTGTAACGAAAAGCTGATGTGGTCAACGAATCCTACATTGCTATTTAATAATGATAGGAGCACTGTGCTCATCAGCAATAGTATTAACGTTAGGTTGGACCTTCCAATAGTGGCCTTAGAAGTCAGTATTAAATACAATGACAGTGATAAAATGAATATTGTGTAGAATACGATTAGTATTTGAGGCTTTTGTCTGGAAAATATAATATCAATTAGCACTCGACTTGTTAGCAGCAAGACGATCGCTTTTGCAATTAAATTTTGTTTCATCTTCTGCCTTCTGCTTTCTGGTTGCGGTTGGTAGCTATTGTAGTTTGCTGCTAGCAGTGCCTAGTTCCATTTCGTACATTTTTTACATCGAATTAAATTAGTTAGTGTATATTCGTAAAAATTGTTCTGAAATTTGTTTTTCGTCAAATTGTGAAATGTCAGGTTTAAGGAATTCAGAAAAATCGCCAGTGAGATACTGGTTGAATTCTTCGAATGTTTTTTGGTCTTGGGATATGTTTATGAAGGGTCTGGAGCTCAACGTGTAGTCTATAATTTTGCTCGGCATCTGGCTTGCGGATTTATTGGAAAAATTAATCAAAAAATCCATTTCGCTCAAGGTTTTAATACATTGCTGTCTTGGGATCTGACTATGCAGTATCAAACGATTTTTTAGCTTTTCTCTATATTCATTAAGAATTTCTATCGTTTCTGTGTTTTGGAAGTCAGTGTATATGTGGAACTGGAATTCCTTTTCAATATTTGTTAGATAGTCAAAAAAAGACTTTGGGTTTCTTATTTTTTTATATAGGTTTCCTGCAAAGCAAAAATTTGGTACCGAGTGCTTCTTATAGTGCGAGGTGAAATCTTGGTTTATGTTGTAGCCTTGGGGGATAACTACAATTTTCTCAAGGGGGCATACGTTCTTGTAGGCCGCAATAGCATTTTCTGTAGGTATGGCTATCATGTCAAACACGTGGAGCGTCCATCGTTCCAGCGATTTTGCGTAGAAAGGTTTTAATGTAGAGGGATTGCTGCTGAAAGGATCTCCATAATCAGCAACAAGTTTTTTCGTTTGTAATTTTCCGGTCTTCACCGCTAAGGCAGTCATCAGATGAGTAGAGAAGGGAAGACCGATTGAGATTGTTAAATCAATATCTTTACGATTAATTTTTTTCCATAATCCGAGTGCGCGGAAAAAATTTCTCCCGTCTGGTAAAGATAAACTCAGAACCTTTGAGATAAGACTTCGAATTTTGTTTGTTGAAGTCGTTTCGGTAATCATTTTGTTGCTAGATGCATAAATGGAGGCTGGATTTTCGTTGTTAGCTGATATAAATTCTACGTCATGACCGTCTCTCACGAACGTATCAAATAAGGACTTCGCTCGAAACGCACGCGGCTTATTTTGGTTTATTGTGTAATTTGATACGATAAGTATTTTCATAAAAATAATATTATTTTTTCCTGGCTGTGCTTGCCTATTTGTTGGAAATGCTTAGTGGCCAAATCAATCGTCTTTGTGAGTGCTGTTATGAGCGCAAGAATGTAAAATATTCATGCCAATACGAATCTGCTAAGCCGAGTTGGCGGATTTGATGTGAAATGAATTGGAAATTCCGGGCGTTTTAAGTTTGTTATCTATGTTTCAAATAGATGGGTTGTTTTTCATGTGTGGACGGATACCCAATTTATCACAAGAACTCATTCACAATCATTAGCTAGTGAAGTAGCCGCCTGCTGTAGCGCCTTAGTTAGGCGCTAATTAGCTATTCCCTAGGCGGTTGATGAATATTAGCCTTATCCAAAAGTTTTTTATTTAAAACCATAGGTCTCGGCTCATATTAGCGCGGTTTCAGTTATAATTTGGCTTCGTTCTTTTTATTCCATATTCCGCGGGTATCAACGATTTTCTGTTTTGATTCTGTTTGGTGTTCTAATTTTTTGAATTGCTCGTGGTCGACTAAAAGAACCAGAACGTCAGTTTCAGCAAGCCCTTCTTCGAGGGTTTTCAGCTGAAGTTTTCCGCTTAGATTTTCTGGAAGCTGAGTGATGTTCGGTTCTATCGCAAGTACACGACCAGGGTGAGACTGCGCTATTTGAAGCGTAATTGCGAGCGCCGGGCTTTCTCTTAAGTCATCGATATCTGGCTTGAAAGACAAACCAAAGCAAGAAATTGTTACTTCTTGTGTTGTTTTATCCGGGTTAGCTCGTAAAAACTCTTCTACCGCAAGCTGGACTTTTTCGATCACCCATTTGGGTTTGCTGTCGTTCACTTCACGAGCAGTTCGGATTAATCGCGCCTGTTCTGGTGTTTTGCTAACAATAAACCAAGGATCAACGGCAATGCAGTGTCCGCCAACACCGGGGCCTGGTTGAAGGATGCTGACCCGAGGATGACGATTCGCTAGGCGTATCAATTCCCATACATCGATGTCAAGTTTGTCACAAATCATCGATAGCTCGTTTGCAAATGCAATGTTCACGTCGCGAAAGCTATTTTCCGTGAGTTTGCACATTTCAGCAGTGCGTGCATTGGTTACAATACATTCACCTTGTACAAACACTTTGTAAAGGCTAATAGCTAGCTGCGAACATTTCGGAGTCATTCCGCCAATAACACGATCGTTCTGCACCAGTTCTCGCAGCACATGACCAGGCAATACACGCTCGGGACAGTGTGCGATACGTATATCGGACGCTTCACCATGGGTTTGAGGGAAACTAAGGTCAGGGCGGGCTTCGGAAAGCCATTCCGCCATTTGTTCGGTCGCCCCAACGGGGGACGTCGATTCAAGAATTACCAAATCGCCTTTTTTTAACACAGGCGCAATACTTTTGCTAGCAGCTTCTATATAGCTTAGATCAGGTTCATTTTCGCCTTTAAACGGCGTGGGCACTGCAATTAGAAATGCATCTGCCGACTCTGGTTTAGTTGTGGCGCGCAGGTAGCCTTCGGTCACGGCTGCATGCACAATCATATCTAGATCAGGTTCGACAATATGAATCTGTCCACGATTGATGATATCAACCGCATTTTGATTAACGTCAACGCCGATCACATTTTTTTTACGTGAGGCGAAGACGGCCGCTGTAGGCAGTCCAATATAGCCAAGACCAATGACAGAGATAGTTGAGAAAGGCATGAAGCATCCTTAATTAATTCTTTTGAATTCGTAGTTAAATGATTTACCGTCGGGCGAGGCTAAGGTTTACTTGTTTGATGCGTTATAGCCGAGAAGCGCCGCGAGAATGCGCTGGCAGGCGTTGCCGTCACCGTATGGGTTATGGGCAACACTCATTGTGCGGTATGCAATAGGATCGGACAGCAAACGATTCAACTCGCGAACGATGTTGGCGGTTTCGGTACCGACCAACTTCACTGTCCCAGCGGCCACTGCCTCCGGCCGTTCTGTCGTATCACGCATTACCAGTACCGGTTTGCCCAGCGACGGTGCTTCCTCCTGAATGCCGCCTGAGTCGGTCAAGATTATGTGCGAGCGGCTCATCATATAGACGAAAGGGAGGTAGTCCAGGGGCTCAATCAAGTGGACATTGTCGATTCCAGTCAGCAGACGATTGACAGGCTCTCGGACATTAGGATTGAGGTGTACGGGGTAGACGATATCAACCTCTGGATGCTGCTGGGCAACCTCCATCAGCGCCTGACAAATTCGCTCAAATCCGTCACCGAAGCTTTCGCGACGATGGCCGGTAACGAGGATCAATTTCCGTTCCGGGTTAAGAAACGCGCTTGGAGCTGATGCTGACTCGCTGAGTACTTGCTCCTTATCGAGGCGCGCGATAACCCCAAGTAGTGCATCGATCACGGTGTTGCCTGTTACGATGATGTTTTCAGGTTTTACGCCTTCACGCAGCAGGTTGGCTTGCGACGTCTCGGTTGGTGCGAAGTGCAGATTGGCCAGCGCGCCGGTTAGCTTGCGGTTGCCTTCTTCTGGCCAAGGCGAGTATAGGTTGCCGGTGCGCAGACCAGCTTCCACGTGCGCGACCGGGATTTGATGGTAGTAGGCCGCAAGACTCGCCGCGAAGGTGGTCGCGGTGTCGCCGTGCACTAAAACGACATCCGGTTTGAATTTCGCAAATACGTCTTTCAAGCCTTGCATTATTGCCGTGCTGACGTCTGTAAGGTCTTGGCCGTGTTTCATGATGTTAAGATCGAAATCTGGCTGAACAGCAAACAGATCTAGCACCTGGTCTAGCATCTCGCGGTGTTGGCCCGTTACGCAGACCTTTGCATCAAAGCGCTCGTCAGACGCAAGTGCAAGAACCAGTGGAGCCATCTTTATAGCTTCGGGGCGGGTACCAAAGACGCAGAGGGTTTTCATTAGATACAGGCCATTATATTAGTGTTTGTTAGTGTCGAGGATTTCACTGGATAGGTTTAGTAAGGGACCGTGACACGTTTCAGTAAATATTCTTCGATAGCAAAGTGAAAGGCGTCTTGATCAATATCTTGATGTCCAACCACAGCGACCAATTATTGATATATGCAAGATCCAGCTCTACACGCTTCTCCATCTTGTCGATAGTTTCCGTCTCGCCTCGGTAACCGCTGATCTGTGCCAGGCCAGTAATCCCAGGCTTGATTCGATGTCGAGACATATAGGCATCGATTTTCCCTGTGTAGTAATCGTTGTGTGCCACGGCGTGAGGGCGAGGCCCGACCAGCGACATGTGACCTTGCAGGGCATTGAAGAGCTGCGGCAATTCATCAATGGAGGTGCGGCGTATAAATCGGCCGACGCGAGTGATGCGCGGGTCATCACGGCTGGCTTGTCTTACTTCTAGGTCGTCGTGCATGCGCATGGAGCGAAACTTCCAGACCTTGATGATCTTACCATTCCAGCCATGGCGTTTTTGCTTGAATAGCACGGGGCCGGGCGATGACATTTTTACGGCTAGGGCGGTGGCGAGTAAGACAGGGCTGAGCATGATAATGGCTAAAAATGCAACGGTTCGATCCAGAAAGGCTTTGGATAGTGCGGCTGTCGGGTAAGAAGTTAGCGGGCTTTCATTGAGGTGAATTGCAGGGAGCCCCTCGATTTCCGATACCGAGTGGTTGAGTAGAATCAGGCTTCGTAGGTCCGGAATCCAGATCACGTCGACACTGGAGTCAAGCAGATCGATATAGAGTTCTTCGATCTTTTCGGCTTCGGTGAGTGGCAATGCGATGTAAAGACGACGAATGCGATGGGTCGCGATCAGATCACGTAGGTGGGCGAGGCTGCCCAAGACGGAATAGGCGCTATTGCTTGGTAGGGGCAGGTCGTCCGCAGCTACTAAACCTATTAACGGTTCTTTTTTTTGCTGGGCTAGTTTGTCGGCAAGATCGAGTGCGAGCTCACCAGTGCCGACAATCAGCGAAGTGCGAGCCGCCTGAAGTTTCTGTTGGTAGCGCCTGGCAAGATTATGAAGCGGAACATACAGGCATGCTTGCAACGTGAAGCCGGACAGGGCAAGGGTGATGATCACTTCTCGTGAGAACAGCTCGCTAGTCTTAGTGATGAACGCCATACCCATCAGGCCTGATAGCAGCACCAACCAACCCGCGAGCAGGCGGCCAATCCCCGCGAGGTAACCATGTTGCTTATGATAAACCTGCATCATGGAATATGCCGGTACTGAACCGAGCAATATGAAAACGGCAAGCATGCGGTATTGGGTACCGACTTCCCCTGTTTTCATCACCGCCAGTGCACATAGCAGTAGGATGAGTACAGAGATTGCGGCCATCCACTGGGCCCAGAACGTAAGGCTTCGGCCTGCTGGCATAGTAGTGCTGCGCTTGCGAATCAAGATAAGGTCCTTCGCGTTGGATGGACATAGCCTTTCAGGCTGTGCTCGCTATATGGAGGAGCAGCCTCCGTACAGCGGGAGTTTCTATCTGGTTCTGTGCCACAAAACGGTTGTTGTCGTGGCGCTTCCCATATTCGTGGCACGGGAGCATTTCGCCGTGGCCCACATCAAGCTTTTGAGTACGCTACCGCCCCAGGATTTACCGTTGGTTTCCTGAGAACGTGCGACGTATGAGCCATATGCGCGAGCGCTGGCATTTTCGGGGGGAGTATCAATCAGGCAGGCCGAGTCTTGGCTCGGTTAATCGCAAGCAGAGAAGATGAGTCTTTCCTTGACTGCCGCACCACGCGAGTTGTGTGCGAAGGCATCCTGCCGAAATGAGAGGTTTCCTCAGCCGACGCGGCATTTTACTGATTTGTAGGGAAAAGTGAAGATAAATACAATTTTTGGGGAAGATCCTACAGACAAAACTCAGGATTCGTCTTTGACTGGGTGGCAGTTTGCAGTTTGCAGTTTGCAGTTTGCAGTTTGCAGTTTGCAGTTTGCAGTTTGCAGTTTGTTGTCTAATACCACTCACGGTGCAGAGCTAGAAGGGGAATGAGGAAGTAAAGGAGATGATTCGCGGTTGGTTACGCAAGTTTCGGGGGGGGGGGGGCATAGGATCTCAGCCCTCGGCAGCTCCTACAGCGCTGGGGGCAGTAGATTATTTTTGTTTTAGAGGGGGAGGGCGCTGGATGTCAGGTTTTTTCTATAGTGTTTATCGGGACGCTTAGGGTGTGTTCGCGGTGCAGAAGTTGTAGGAGGATCACTATGCGTTCGGCGCCGTCGTGGGAGAGGAAGATGGCTTCCAGTTCTTTGTAGGTGCCGTTATTGATACGCACTCGATCGCCGGGTTCGAGGGTCGTTGATTCTTGTAATGCTCCGTTGATTTGGTTTTGGAGTCGTTGTTGGAGTTGCAAAATGAGTTCATCTGCTACGGCGATTGGCTGTTTGCCGAACGTCACCAGTTGGTTCACTCCGCGGGTTGAACGAATAGGGTGCCAATTGTCGTTAATTCGGTCGAGTTGGATGAACAGGTAGCCTGGGAATAAAGACTCCACTGAAGTGATGCGTCGGCCGCGCAGTAAACGTTCAACTTGTTGTGTTGGGCGGTAGCACTTGAAGGCTTGTCGCGTGAGGTTTTCCTCGGCGCGTGCATCTTGTCGTGGCCTGCACTGAATCAGGTACCAGCGGGGTGGCGGGTGCTGAGGGGGCATGTGTTAGGCTCTCGTGCGTAAATCAGGGCAGCGGCGCTGCCCTGATATTCCTGTGCTACTTGTCTGATGCGTACTCGTATTGGTAGTAGCTGTAGTTGCCATAGCCATAGGCTGAGGCTTTGCGTTCCACGGCGTTGAAAATCGCGCCTTTTATAACAATGCCGTTCTGCTCGAAGCGGCGTTTGGTCACCAGGATCTCCTTGGTGGCGTTTACACCGAAACGGGTCACGATTAGGCTGGTGCCGGCTTGGCGGCCTACCAGGGCGGCATCGGTGACCGCGAGGATCGGCGGGGTGTCAATGATGACCAAGTCGTACTGGCTGCTAACGTTTTCCAGAAACTGGGTGAAGTTGCTGTGCATCAACAATTCCGATGGGTTCGGTGGGATCTGCCCGCGGGTGATGATGTGCAGGTTGTCCACCTCGGTAGCGTGAGTCGCGGTTTTCAGGTCTATCTTTCCGGCCAGTAGGTCAGACAAGCCGTTGCTTACGTCTTTGCGGAACAATTTGTTCAGGTAACCCTTGCGCATGTCTGCGTCGACCAACAGAACCTTCTGTCCGGTTTGAGCTATAATTGCTGCCAAGTTGCACGAGACGAAAGATTTACCAACTGCCGGACTTGGGCCGGAGATCATCAGAATGTTGTTCTTTGCCTCTAGCGTAGCGAAGTGCAGGCTTGTACGCAGGCTACGCAACGATTCTACGGCAAGATCCGCAGGGTTGCTTACCGATAACAGTAATGATCCAGTACTGGTGCGACCGTTACCTTTTATATTGTTCTCGAGCAAAGTTTGTCCTTTGCTTAGCGGAATCGAGGCATAAACCGGAATGCCTAGTTGTTCAATGGCATCCGGATCTTCGATGCCGCGGTTTAACGCTTTGCGAATCAGTACGTAAGCCATGGCTAACAAACCGCCGAGCAGCGTGGCGATTAGAACTATCAGCGGTTTTTTCGGTTTGACTGGGCTGTCTATATTCGCCTCCGCAGAGTCGATGATACGGACGTTACCCACTGTACCCGCGCGGACGATGTCCAGCTCTTGGGTTTTGTTCAGCAGTTGAGTGTAAATCTCGGTGGTGACTTGCATGTCACGGGCCAAGCGCAGCAGTTCCTGCTGAGTTTCTGGTAGGTTTTTGACCTTTTTTTCCAGGGTGCGTTTCTGTTGATCAAGTTGACCCATCTGGGTCATTAATGCCTGGTACGCCGGGTGCTCACGGGTGAAGCGGTGTTCCATTTCAGCTTGCTTGAGCTTCAACTCAGAAATCATCGTTTCCAAGGCAACGATCGAATCGAGCACGGCTTTGGTTTCAATGGTGATATCCACCGAGCGGGCGCTGGTCTGGTATGTGTTAAGCTGGCCTTCGGCTTTTTCCAGTTGCTTACGCACGTCCGGTAGTTGTGTTCGCAGGAACTCGAGGCTTTGCGCGGCCTCGGCGGAGTTGCGCTGGACGTTCTGCAACACATAGAGGCGGGTGATTTCATCCAGCACTTTTTTTGCCAGTATGGGACTTTCGTTTTCCAGTGACAGCGCTATGATGCCGGAATCTTTGCCTCGTTCCATAGCCGACACATCGTCCTGGTACTTCAAGATGATATTGAGGCGACGCTGTTTGGCGACACTGAATAGTGTGCCGGCATTGGCATTAAGGGTGGCGACTTGCAGCCTGAAGCCATTTTGTTCGAGCTTTTCACCAGCCTGCCCATGCAAGAGGACTTCTCCGTTGTCATCGAGAAGGGTAAAAGCGCCATTACCTTCCGCGCGTAGTGTCAGCGTTTTACCAAAGTAAGCATTCGGGACTTCAAGTTGAAAGATGTCGAGTTTCTCCCCACCCCATGTATAGCTGTTCAAACCCAGCAATGGAGAGGCCAGCTCGTTTGGGCTCGCAGGCTTAAAACGGCGGCTCAGGAATTTGCCGACTAGCGGGAAATAGTTCGGCTGGATGATAATGTCGAGTTTGAGGCTCTCTACCGCCTTGCCCAGCACTGCCCGGGATTTGAGCAGCTCTATTTCGGTCACCGCTGAGGAGGAGCTGCCGAACATTTCGCCCATTTCACCCATGCCGCCTAGCGCAGACATGCCGCCTTTCTTCTCCTCAACCTGGACGAGTGCGTTCGCCTGATAGACCGGCGTTGACAGTAGGGCGACAGCAACACCCGCCGCGCAAAACAACGCGGTGATGCCCATAATGATCCACTTGCTATCGAGCAAAGTGCCGAATATCGCGAGCAGATCGATGCTGTCATCGTCGTCGCTGTGATCCTGAATAGGTAGGCTGTTTTGGCTTGGCATGCGGGGTACTTTTACAAGAGGTGATTATAATTTTTGCGACCAGCTGTCGACGCCTTGCGTCATCAACTGGTAGACGTGTTCGAATGCGACTTTCTGCTGGCGGTACGGGTCGGGAATTTCCTGGTTGTTCTGCCACTTGCCTAGCAGGAACGTCTTTCCGCGTACTTCCGGGGCCATTCGCGCGATGCTGTCCACGTGGCGCTGTTCCATGGTCAGTATTACATCGGCCTGTTGCAGCATTTCTCGAGTCAATTGCCGACCTTTATGGTCTGGCAGGTCGCCGCCGTGCTCGCGCAGGACTTCCAGCGCGGTGGCGTCCATGGGTTTGTCCACGAGGGCGCCGAGGCCGGCTGAGCTTACGTCGATGCCGCGATGGGCCAGCTTGCTTTTAAGCAGGGCTTCTACGGTGGGGCTGCGGCAGATGTTGCCGATGCATACAACCAGGATTTTATTGAACATAGGGCTGCGCAGGTTACGGAAACGAGTGTGGTGACCGCACGGGCAGCAGGAGGAGGGGGATGGAATTCCTTTCCAGCGCAACAGTACGGCCTTCTCCGGTGCACTAATGCTGCCGGGGCCATTTTAAAAGCGTGCACTCTAGTGGCGTAGGGGGGGAGGGTCAAGGCTCTGTAGGAACTTTCTGTCATACGGACGTTTGCTTGGCCGTGATGGCTATCCCGCCAGCATTGGGTAGGTGAACAACCCGAAGTGCAGCAGGTTTAACCCGAAATGCGTGGCGATGGCGGCGGCCAGTCCGCCGAAGCGGTAGGCCAGGCCGTAGCCGATGCCGGCCAGGGTTGCCAGCAACACCCACTGCCAGCCTGCGCCCCAGTGCGCCAACCCGAAAACTGTTGCAGCAAGTAACACGGCGAGGTATTCGCCGTACGGCAGGTGTTTGAGTCGTTGGCTCAGGCCGCCCTGTATATAGCCGCGGAACAGGGCTTCTTCTACCAGGGTGACTAATAGCAGGTTGTTGAGGACCCAGATGCGCGCGACGTCGGGCCATTTGGGTCCCCAGTCGATGATGCCGAGTAGCCATGCGCGCGCCAGAACGGTAGCTGCGATACAGCGCTCATGAACGCGTGTTCGCAGCGCAAGGGACACCGAAGGACTGGCCAGGGTGATGAAGGCTGTGAGGCTGATGGTGATGGCGCTGATTTTCAGTGTTTGCGTGGATGCGCGCGGGGCGATGATCCATGGGCAGGCGAAGCGAATTTTCTGTTTGTGGATGCCGGTGCGGAGCAGGCGTGCGATGGGAATGCTGGCCAACAGGGTGATTGGTCAGTGGGTTAGTGCGAGTACTTAGCCGGTGGTGAGCAAGGTGGGGTAGGGTCAGGGCAGATCTGGCATGGTGGGACGTCCATGTTTGCGGGCGAAGTTGGCATTTAGTATGTCGATCGGGTGTTTGGGCAGTGGGGGCGATTACCCCCACTGTCCCGCTTCTGATTACGCCGTTTCTTTCGATTGCACTCTGTTCTGAGCTTGATGTTTTTCCGCAGGGTCATTCCTCGCAATGGCGGACATTTTCTTTTGTGCGATTTCGGCTCCTTTGCGCCGCAAAGGGACCTCGACAAGCCTATAGTTCAGTTCGCTGAGCACAATCATGATGATTGCCGATGTAGCCAGAAGCTCTGTAGTAAAGCCTTGCGCAAGCGTCAGCCCCTTCTCCAAAGCTACCCGGTACCAAATTTCCGTACTTAGGTGATACGCGAACATATGGATTACATACAGTGCGTAGGAGCGTGAACCCAGCCATTGAAATAGACTGCTCAGTATCGACGGGCAGAAGATGTAGCCTTTTTCGTAGCTAGCAAGCCAAGTAATGATCAATGCGTTTATTGCAATCAGACCGACAGCGATAGGTGCGGCTATCAACTGACCAGCGATAGCGCCGAGCATGTACAGAAGAAACAAAGTCACGGCAAATCGCTTGATTCTACTCGTGCCCAGGGCGGTGGGCTCAATATCCTTGTACAGCGCCGTACGTGTAAACAAGCACAAGAGAATTCCCCACATCATGGCATCTAAACGAAATGAGAAGAGCAAGCCGGCGGGTGGGGGGGCGAAGGCGTTACGATCTAGGCAAAACTGGGCCGCGATCAAGGTGATTAAGGCTATTGCCCGCCAGCGAGTGGAGGTTATCAGCAGAAGAAACAGGGGGAAAATGAAGTAAAACTGCTCTTCAAGTGCCAGGCTCCAGTAAACAGAATTGGGCCCGAGGAGTAGGCCGTACTGGTTCGCGAGGTTGCCGCTAAACGTGGCAACGGCTGTGAAGCTGCGCAGATTGTAAAACCAGGATTCAAACGCATTTGACTGATTGAAAAATATTGAAAATACGAGAGGAACAAGCACCCATAGCCAAGCGGTGGGAAGGAGGCGGTACGCACGTCTGATCCAGAAGGATGCTGCTGCGATTCCAAACCTACCTTGAGTTCTATTTTTGTCGAAATAGTCGAGATAGGCCTTGCTGACGACATATCCTGATATGCAAAAGAACAAATCTACACCTGACCATGGGGAATAGACGTTAAACAGCTTCTGCATGAAGTCTGCATGGAAAGGTAATAGCTGATTTGAATGCGTCACTACCGTCATAAGGATGGCTATGGCGCGTAGGTATTCAATTTCAATGTTTTTTTTAAGACTCATCGATCTCTCTTATTGTTATGTCACAACGGGAGCGCAAACGGTGTTGGCTGCCTGGTCAAGAATCGGGACTCTGGGGATCGACAGCGCTATTTCGGCCAGTCGCCTGGCGGCATCATGGATGGGCCTGTTGAAGGCTTCAAGGCCAGGTGCCAAATTTTACTACTCGCTTGGGTGCCCAGGCCGCACTTATAGGCCGATTCGTTGCTCTCTTCGTCTTCCAGCAAGCGCAAACCCTCGGAGCGCTGATAGAAGAAGCTTAAGGTGCCGCATTGCGCGGTGATCATCAAAGCATGGCCAGGATTCATTGGCTGAATTCTATAGGTGCCAGAAACCATGATTTGTTCTTCACTTTGCGTAGACGTAATGGTCGCCCGGTCGTGCTCGTCGAGCACAAGAAGAGCGTCATCTTGTCCACCTTCGCAAGCGCTGAGCAGTATGGCTGCGAATATGGCAGCTAAGTTAATGCATTTCATGATGTCTGGTTTTCTTAAGTTTTCTTGCCCATTTATGCAGGAGAGCGCTGAAAAACGCCACTTGATCTCGTCTGCTTTTGCGAGATCAAGCTACCTGATCTGTCCTCCGGATTGCCTTCCTTTTCGTTGCCCAGCGGTTCGCCGCTGATGTCTGTGCGCACGGTGCCGGCCGGTGCGTAGGCGACGACCAGTGGCGTGGAGGCGGGCCAGTTGGTTTTGACTCGCGGGTGCACGCGACCTTCGAAGTTGCGGTTGCCCGAGAGGATCAGGCTATCCCGCCAACATTGGGTAGGTGAACAACCCGAAGTGCAGGAGGTTTAATCCGAAATGCGTGGCGATGGCGGCAGCCAGTCCGCCGAAGCGGTAGGCCAGGCCGTAGCCGATGCCGGCCAAGGTTGCCAGCAACACCCACTGCCAGCCTGCGCCCCAGTGTGCCAGCCCGAAAACTGTTGCAGCTAATAACACGGCGAGGTGTTCGCCGTACGGGAGGTGTTTGAGTCGTTGGCTCAGGCCGCCCTGTACATAGCCGCGGAACAGGGCTTCTTCTACGAGGGTGACCAATAGGAGGTTATTGAGGAGCCAGATGCGCGCGACGTCGGGCCATTTGGGGGCCCATTCGATGATGCCCAGCAGCCAGGCGCTGGCGAAGGTGACGAGTGCGGTGAGGGTCAGGGCGATGGCGCTGGTTTTCAGGGTTGGGCTGAAGGCGCGTTGGGCGATGATCCAGGGGCAGGCGAGCAGGAGCCAGAAGCCCAGCAGGGGTTTGTCGAGGTTGAGGTACATCGAGAAGGGAGCGGCGTTTTCGCTGAAGCGTTGGGGCTCGATGACTTGGGCGTTGTGGAAGCCTGGTAGGTAGTGGAGGGCCAGGGCGATTGCGATGAGAACGAACAGGCTATGGCCAAGGTAGCGGGCGTAGCGGTGGTTTTGGGGTTGGACGGCGAAGCCGGCTAGCAGGAGCAGGGTGATGGGGATGCTGGCCTGGAGGGACAGTTGACCGTAGGTGAGCGCCAAAACGTAGCCAGCGGTGAGCATGGTGAGGTACGGCCAGGGGAGGCGGAGCATGGTGTCGTCCTTGGTGGGGGCTTCGCTGGTTTGGGCATTTAGGCAGATGTGGGAGGGAGGGGCAATCCATGTTGGAGGGATAGTTGGTGGTGGGGGAGGAGTTTTTGGGGTTTTTTCGGGGGGATGGTGTTTGGGACTGAGATAAATACCAAGGGGGACGTGAGATAAACCTGGGCCAATCCGCTCCAATATACCGTCGAGCCGTCAACTTGCCGCGTATCGGCGCCGTCGATTGGGCTGGCGGCGGACACGATCAAACCCGACTTGGCGCTCTCAACTTACGGCATTCAGCACGAAACGGTCGCTTGATCATGGGGAACAAATGATCGGCGTTGAACTGGAGTACGGCGAAGTCAGCGCCGTTGATTACATGACATGCCGGATACGGGTTCGACTGGATGACCGCGACGGCGTCGAAAGCTACTGGCTGCACGTACCGCAGCGGAACGTCCAAGGCACCAAACGCCGGCCGCTGTTGCCCGAACTGGGCGAACAGGCGGCGGTATGGACGCGGGCGGCAACTCCAATCACCACAGCCACTAGGCTGCCATTTCCCGGCCCTGCGGCTGATTCGCCCCATATTTCGCGCCGGCCCGAAGCGCGTGGCGAAGCTTCAAGGCCGGCCGTTCGATGTAGTAGTACGACACGCCGCTCAGCAAAAACGACAACACCAACACCGTTGCAACGATATGCCCGTCGTAGGCTACCGGCCAAAATGCGCGCAGGAAGTACATGACCACGAAGTGATTCAGGAACACGCCGTAACTGATGTTCCCCAAGAACTCGTCCACCCGGTGAAACTTGAGCTTTGTTAGCAGGTACACGGCGGGCACACCCAGTGCGATGCCGGCGGTGACCTCGGCGTTAAACGGCCGCCGCTCAATCAAGCCCGCCATGATTGCCGCGAACATCAGCGCCGCAACCACGGCGGTGCCGGCAGCGATCGCTAAACCCTTCGCTTGTGGTTTGTACAGGTAACTGCCGCACAGGAACATGAACAGGACTCCCGGCAAAAGTCGGTAGCCATATAGGTCGGCGTTGATGAACCCGAGGCAGGCGGCGATGAAGACGATGACGGACAGGGAAAACGCAACGCCCCGCGCCCTGTAGATGATCAGAAAAGGGATAACCAGGTAGAAACACATCTCAAGCCCCAGCGACCAGGCCGGCGGCAAGATCTCCGATCCGGCCATTCCGAACATGTAGAAACCCAGCGGCACAATGGGAAGGCTTGCGGCGATGTTCCTGAACGTCAGCTCGGCCGCTTGAGGCGTGCCGGGAAGCAGGAAATAGATCACCAGGCAGGAGGAAACGAAGTAGAACAAGAACTGAGGGTAAAGCCGTAATGCCCTATCCACGTAGAACAGGCCGATTTTATCCGGCGAACTGTAGTTGCGCTCGATCAGCGAGGTCATCACAAAACCGCTGATGATCAGGAAAGAAATCACGGCAACCACGCCGGGGTTTAACCCCATGAACGTTTTGCCCATATGAGAAACGGCGACCAAAACGGCCAATAGCAGACGATAAGCTCCCACTTAAATCCCCAAACGTCCTTGTAGTTGTGGCGCGTAAATTACGATGGTTTGCGCCCGGAGAACAGGCATTTCCGCCCCGGCCACGTTTCCTCATTCTCTTTAAACCCGATTAAAAGCCGCCGCGCCGCTGTTTTCGCATGATTGGCGTATGACGACGCCCATTCTCTACACCAGCATCACCGCCACCCATTGGCAGCCCGCCCTCGGCACTCCGGGAGAGGTTGTCGAGGGCCTGTGCGATATCGATCAGGCGATCCGTATCGTGCCGTCTGCGCCCAAGGGCAGTGACCCGCACCGGCCGGAGTTCGGCAGCGATCTCCACCTTTATTTCGATTGGCCCGAAAACAGGGTGACCCCCCTTTTGGTTCGCGAAGCGGTTGACGTGATCTGCCGTTGGCAAACCCGCGTCTGGGTCGTAAAGGTCGAGGTAAATATCGACGCCCCTCGGACCACGTTGCGGGTGCAGTGGCGGGTTGCTGACGGCGTCCCCCAGTTGACTGAGGTTGCCCTATGCGCGAACGGCCTAAACCTATTTTTGTGGACGTAAACCCTGCGGCGACTGAGGCCTCGCTGATCGTCCGCTATGCGAAAATTTTTCCACGTTCATTTATCGCGCATCAAAGCCCGAATTTTTCGCGCAGCGCATCAGGATGGTGTTTAGGGGTGGGATTGGAGAGGGTGGTGTTTGTTATACCGCTATCGCGGGCAAGCCCCACATGGGTTAGTGGTGTTGGTGTTGGTGTTGGTGTTGGGGGGATTTTTGATCCCCCCGCTTGGGTTATGAGGCTATTAGTTGGCGCAGTACGTAGTGCAGGATGCCGCCGGATTTGAAGTATTCGACTTCGTTCAGCGTATCGATCCGGCACAGCACATCGACCTTCTCGCGGCTGCCGTTTTCCCGGGTGATGACCAGGGTCAGGTTCATTCGTGGCGTGAGTTCGACGCCTTTCAGGCCGAGGATGTCGAGGGTTTCCTTGCCGGTGAGGTTGAGGCTTTTGCGGTTTTGGTCGAGTTTGAATTGCAGGGGCAGTACGCCCATGCCGACCAGGTTGGAACGGTGTATGCGTTCGAAGCTTTCGGCGATGACGGCTTTGACGCCCAGCAGGTTGGTGCCTTTGGCGGCCCAGTCGCGGCTGGAGCCGGTGCCGTATTCCTGGCCGGCGATGACAACTAGCGGGGTGCCGGCGGCCTGGTAGCGCATGGCGGCGTCGTAGATCGCGACTTTTTCGCCGGTGGGGATGTAGATCGTGTTGCCGCCTTCTTCGCCGCCGAGCATTTCGTTGCGGATGCGAATGTTGGCGAAGGTGCCGCGCATCATCACTTCGTGGTTGCCGCGGCGCGAGCCGTAGGAGTTGAAGTCCCGGGGATCCACGCCTTTGCTGCGCAGGTATTGGCCGGCGGGGCTGTCGACCTTGATGTTGCCGGCGGGGGAGATGTGGTCGGTGGTGACGGAGTCGCCGAGCATGGCGAGGACCCGGGCGCCGGCGACATCCTTGACCACCGGAGGCGGGCCGCCGATGTCGTCGAAGAACGGTGGGTGCTGGATGTAGGTGGAGTCGTCCTGCCAGACGTAGGTGGCGGCTTGCGGCACTTCGATGGCTTGCCATTGTTCGTCGCCGGCGAACACTTCGGCGTATTCCTTGTGGAACATGGCGGTGTTGACCTGGCTCACGGCGTCGGCGATTTCCTGGGTGCTGGGCCAGATGTCGCGCAGGTAGACCGGGTTGCCGTCGTGGTCGTTGCCCAGGGGTTCGCTGCTGATGTCGGTGCGCACGGTGCCGGCCAGGGCGTAGGCGACCACCAGTGGCGGGGAGGCGAGCCAGTTGGTTTTCACCAGCGGGTGCACGCGGCCTTCGAAGTTGCGGTTGCCGGACAGCACGGAGGCGACGGTGAGGTCGGCTTTCTGGATGGCTTTTTCGATCGGTTCCGGCAGTGGGCCGGAGTTGCCGATGCAGGTGGTGCAGCCGTAGCCGACCAGGGCGAAGCCGAGTTGATCGAGGTATTGGGTCAGGCCTGCGGCCTTGTAGTAGTCGGTGACGACTTTCGAGCCGGGGGCCAGGGAGGTTTTGACCCAGGGTTTGCGGGTCAGGCCTTTTTCCACGGCTTTTTTCGCCACCAGGCCGGCGGCCATCATTACGCTGGGGTTGGAGGTGTTGGTGCAGGAGGTGATGGCGGCGATGACCACGGCGCCGTTTTTCAGGCGATAGGTGTGGCCGTCGTATTCGTAGTCGGTTTCGCCGACCAGGTCGGCATTGCCCACGGCCACGCCACCGCCGCCTTCACTTTCCAGGCGACCTTCTTCCTTGCTGGTGGGTTTGAATTGCAGGTCGATAAAGTCGCTGAAGGCCTGGGCGACGTTGGGCAGCGAGACGCGGTCTTGCGGGCGTTTCGGCCCGGCGAGGCTGGCTTCGACGCTGGACATGTCCAGGGCCAGGCTGTCGGTGAACGCCGGCTCTTTGCCCGGCAGGCGCCACAGGCCCTGGGTTTTGCAGTAGGCCTCGACCAGCTTGACGGTTTCCGGCGGGCGGCCCGAGAGGCGCAGGTAGTCGAGCGTGACGTCGTCCACCGGGAAGAAGCCGCAGGTGGCGCCGTATTCCGGGGCCATGTTGGCGATGGTCGCGCGGTCGGCCAGGGGCAGTTCGGCGAGGCCGTCGCCGTAGAATTCGACGAATTTGCCGACTACGCCTTTCTTGCGCAGCATCTGGGTGACGGTGAGCACCAGGTCGGTAGCGGTGATGCCTTCCTTGAGCTTGCCGGTGAGCTTGAAGCCGATGACTTCCGGAATCAGCATGGATACCGGTTGGCCGAGCATCGCCGCTTCCGCTTCGATGCCGCCGACGCCCCAGCCGAGTACGCCGAGGCCGTTGATCATGGTGGTGTGGGAGTCGGTGCCGACCAGGGTGTCGGGGAAGGCGTAGGTGCGGCCGTCTTCATCCTTGGTCCAGACGGTGCGCCCCAGGTACTCGAGGTTGACCTGGTGGCAGATGCCGGTGCCCGGTGGCACGACGCTGAAGTTGTCGAAGGCGCTCTGGCCCCAACGGAGGAAGGCGTAGCGTTCGCCGTTGCGCTGCATTTCGATGTCGACGTTCTGCTCGAAGGCGCCGGCGGTGCCGAATTTGTCGACCATCACCGAGTGGTCGATGACCAGGTCCACGGGGGACAGCGGGTTGATGCGTTGCGGGTCGCCGCCGGCCTTGGCCATGGCGGCGCGCATGGCGGCCAGGTCGACCACGGCGGGGACGCCGGTAAAGTCCTGCATCAGTACGCGGGCGGGGCGGTACTGGATTTCCCGATCGGAGCGGCGCTCTTTGAGCCAGGCGGCAATGGCCTTGAGGTCGGCGCCGGTGACGGTCTTTTCATCTTCCCAGCGCAGCAGGTTTTCCAGCAGTACTTTTAACGACATGGGCAGTTTGTCGAGGTCACCGAGGCTCTTGGCGGCGTCGGGCAGACTGAAATAATGGTAGGTCTTGTCGTCGACTTGCAGGGTCTTGAGGGTTTTCAGGCTATCGAGGGACGGCATTACGATCACTCCTTTTGATCCGCACGGCTACGGACTGAGGGGACGAACTGAGGTCTTAACCTAGTCCTGTTTGCGGCTTAACGCTAATAACTGGACTCTATGGACAGGTCCAAGGTTCCGAACTCGGCTATCATGCGCCGGTTTTCGTGACAGGCTTTGCTTCAACGCAAGCCTGGGCATCGCGCAGTGGCTGAATTCCTCGCCATCTGCCCAGGAGTAATAATGAACACCCTCTTTATGCATTGCCGGCCGGGCTTCGAAGGCGAAGTCTGCTCCGAGATTTCCGAGCATGCGGCCCGTTTGAACGTGGCCGGTTATGCCAAGGCCAAGACTGCCAGCGCCTTTGCCGAGTTTATCTGCACCGAGGAAGACGGCGCCGAGCGCCTGATGCGCGGGCAGCGCTTTGCCGATTTGATTTTCCCGCGCCAGTGGGCTCGCGGGATGTTTATCGAGCTGCCGGAAACGGATCGCATCAGTGTGATCCTGGCGCACATGGCTGACTTTGCGCTGTGTGGCAGTTTGTGGCTGGAGATGGTTGATACCAACGATGGCAAGGAGCTGTCGAATTTCTGCAAGAAGTTCGAAGTGCATTTGCGCAAGGCGCTGATGGCGGCGGGCAAGCTGGTGGAAGACCCGCTCAAGCCGCGGTTGCTGTTGACGTTCAAGAGTGGGCGCGAAGTGTTCATGGGGCTGGCGGAGTCGAACAATTCGGCGATGTGGCCGATGGGCATTCCACGGTTGAAGTTTCCCCGCGAGGCGCCGAGTCGTTCGACGTTGAAGCTGGAGGAGGCGTGGCACCACTTTATCCCGCGGGACCAGTGGGATGAGCGGTTGCACAGTGACATGACCGGTGTGGACCTGGGTGCAGCGCCGGGCGGCTGGACCTGGCAGTTGGTGAACCGAGGCATGCTGGTGACGGCGATCGATAACGGGCCGATGGCGGAAAGCCTGATGGAAACCGGGTTGGTGCAGCATTTGATGGCGGATGGTTTCACCTTCAAGCCCAAGCAGCCGGTGGACTGGATGGTGTGCGACATCGTCGAGAAGCCGGCGCGCAATGCGGCGATGCTGGAGGAGTGGATCGGCGAGGGGCATTGCCGTGAGGCGGTGGTGAACCTGAAATTGCCGATGAAGCAGCGCTATGCCGAGGTAAAGCGCTTGCTGGAGCGGATTGCCGAGGGCTTCAAGGCGCGGGGGATTCGGGTGGAGATTGGCTGCAAGCAGCTGTATCACGACCGGGAAGAGGTGACCTGTCATTTGCGCAGGATTGACGTAAAAAAACCAAAATCCCGCTAACCCCACCCCCCGTAGGAGCTGCCGAAGGCTGCGATCTTTTGATCTTGATGTTCAGCAGCCTTGAAAGCTCAAGATCACGATCAAAAGATCGCCCCCCGGTAGGAGCTGCCGAAGGCTGCGATCTTTTGATCTTGATGTTCAGCAACCTTGAAAGCTCAAGATCACGATCAAAAGATCGCCCCCGGTAGGAGCTGCCGAAGGCTGCGATCTTTTGATCTTGATCTTCAGCAACCTTGAAAGCTCAAGATCACGATCAAAAGATCGCAGCCTTCGGCAGCTCCTACGGGGGAGCGTGTTATGCCACAGATGACCGAACACCCGACATTGCGCGACAATGTCGGCCAGTTTCAGGAGTGAATCATGAGTGAAATGCTTGATACGCCGGTCGACGGCACCCTCGACGCCACTGGCCTCAACTGCCCGGAACCGGTGATGATGTTGCACCAGCACATCCGTGACCTGGTGCCTGGTGGTCTGCTGAAGGTGATTGCCACCGACCCGTCGACCCGGCGTGACATTCCCAAGTTTTGTGTGTTCCTCGACCATGAACTGGTTGGGCAGCATGAAGAGGCAGGGACCTACCTCTACTGGATTCGCAAGAAACTCGCTTAAGCAGCTCGCTTGAGCATGGATGAGCACCTTGTGGGAGCTGGCTAGCCAGCGATAGCGATGGTGAATGTGACACCGCCATCGCTGGCAAGCCAGGCTCCCACAGGGCGCGCGGGTGTTTGTTGGATTGTGCAACGCCACAAATCTGTGGGAGCTGGCTTGCCAGCGATGGCGATGGTGAATGTGGCACCGTCATCGCTGGCAAGCCAGGTTTCTACAGGGTGATGCGGATGCGGCGGCGGGCGCTGCGGGTCAGGCGGATGGAGAGCATCAGTGCGGCGCAGCTCAGGCCGACGATCAGGCCTTGCCATAGCCCGCTCGGGCCGCTTGGTTCGCCGAACCAGTTGGTGAGGCCTAGCGCGTAGCCCACGGGCAAACCAATGCCCCAGTAGGCGAACAGGGTCAGGATCATCGTTACCCGGGTGTCCTGATAACCGCGCAGGGCGCCGGCTGCGGTGACCTGGATCGCGTCGGAGAACTGGAACAGCGCCGAGTACACGATCAGCATCGCTGCAACATGAATCACCGTCGGATCCGAGGTGTAGATGGTCGCGATCTGTTCGCGCAGTAACAGCATCATGCTCGCCGAAATGCACGCATACGCCAGCGCGGTGCCCATGCCGACGCCGGCGGCGAACCTTGCTTCGCGCGGTTGCTCGCGCCCGAGGGCCTGGCCGACGCGCACGGTGACGGCCATGCCCAGGGAGTAGGGGATCATGAACACCAGGGAGCTGAAGTTGAGGGCGATCTGGTGCCCGGCTACTACGGTCGCGCCGAGGCTGCCGATCAGTAGGGCGATCACGGCGAAGATGCTCGACTCGGCAAACACCGCAATGCCGATTGGCAGACCGATGGAGAGCAGGCGCTTGATCACCGACCACTTCGGCCAGTCGAAGCGGCTGAACAACTGGCTCGACTGATAAACCGGCGCCCAGCGTTCCCAGCCGGCCATGCCCAGGGCCATCACCCACATCACGATCGCCGTGGCCCAACCGCAGCCAACGCCACCCATGGCGGGCACGCCGAAGTGGCCATAGATGAAGATGTAGTTGAGCGGGATGTTCAGCGCCAGGCCGCACAAGCCCAGGACCATGGCCGGGCGGGTGCGCCCAAGGCCGTCGCTGAAGCAGCGCAGCACGTGGTAGAGCGCCACCGCAGGCAGGCCGCTGGCAATGCCGTGCAGGTATTGCATGCAGGGGCCGATGAGTTCGGGGTCGACGTTCATCAGGTGCAGGATCGGCTCGGCGCTGAGCAGCATGCCGGTGGCCATCAAACCTACGACCAGTGCGAGCCACAGCGCCTGGCGCACGATCGGGCCGATTTCGCTGTGGGTGCCGGCGCCAAAGCGCTGGGCGACTTTCGGGGTGGTGGCGAGCAGGGTGCCGGTCATCAGCAGGAACACCGGGACCCAGATCGAGTTACCCAGGGCCACCGCCGCCAGATCCCGCGGCCCGACCCGGCCGGCCATCACGGCGTCGACGAAACCCATCGCGGTGGTGGCCAGCTGCGCGATCATGATCGGCAGGGCCAGGCCCAGCAGGTTTTTCAGCTCCAGACGCACCCGGGCCGGGCGGGTGAGGGGGGTGGTAGAGGCGTGGTCAGTGGCGGAATTCAAGGCGTAACGTCCAAAGGTATTGATGCGCGAGGCGGGGCATTCTACGCGTTGACGCAGTGGTCAGGAAAATAGCTATGTTGGGGATTTGTAATTGCACAAAAACCATTCCCTCATCCCGCCACGGTCCCCCGTAGGAGCTGCCGAAGGCTGCGATCTTTTGATCTTTGCTTCGACGGGTTCGAATGCCCCGAAGATCAAGGTCAAAAGATCGCAGCCTTCGGCAGCTCCTGCGGGTGGTGAGGGATCGGTGCTAGGCGATGGGTGGCATCTGCGCCTACACTGCCGATCCCCCAAAGGAGCCCACCATGCTGATCGTTGCCGACGAAAATATCCCGCTACTCGATGCCTTTTTCGAATCCTTCGGTGAGATCCGCCGGGTACCGGGGCGGTCGATTGATCGCGCCACCGTTGAGCAGGCCGACGTGTTGCTGGTGCGTTCCGTGACCAACGTCAACCGTGCTTTGCTCGAAGGCAGCAAGGTGCGGTTTGTCGGCACCTGCACCATCGGCACCGATCACCTTGACCTGGACTACTTCCAGCAAGCCGGCATCAGCTGGTCGAGCGCTCCGGGCTGCAACGCCCGGGGCGTGGTCGACTATGTGCTTGGCAGCCTGTTGACCCTGGCCGAGATCGAAAGCGCGGACCTCAAGCAGCGCACTTATGGCGTGGTGGGTGCCGGTGAAGTGGGCGGTCGCCTGGTTGAAGTCCTGAAGGGCCTGGGCTGGAACGTGCTGGTCTGCGACCCGCCGCGCCAGAGCGCTGAGGGCGGTGATTTTGTCAGCCTGGAGCAGGTCATCGAGCGCTGCGATGTCATCAGCCTGCACACCCCCCTGAAAAAACACGGCGCGCAGTCCACCTGGCACCTGTTCGACCGCGATCGCCTGAGCCAGCTCAAACCCGGCACCTGGCTGATCAACGCCAGCCGCGGCCCGGTGGTCGACAACGCCGCCTTGCGCAACGTGCTGCTGCAGCGCGAAGACCTGCAGGCGGTGCTGGATGTCTGGGAAGGTGAGCCTGAGGTGGATGTGGCGCTGGCGGACCTGTGCGTGTTGGCCACGCCGCACATTGCCGGTTACAGCCTCGATGGCAAGCAGCGCGGCACGGCGCAGATCTATCAGGCGTTTTGCGATTTCCTTGGGCAGCCGGCGGCGGTCAGCCTGAGTGAGCTGCTGCCGGCGCCCTGGTTGGCGCAGGTCACCCTCAACGCCCAGACCGATCCGGCCTGGGCGCTGGCGATGTTGTGCCGCGGGGTGTACGACCCACGCCGTGATGATGCGGATTTCCGTCGCAGCCTTGTAGGCAGTGTGAGCGAGCAGCGTGCGGCGTTTGATGCCCTGCGCAAGCATTACCCGTTGCGCCGGGAGATTGATGGGCTGCAGGTGCGGGTTGAGGGGGAGTCTGTGGAGTTGCAAAAGATCGTGGCGGCATTAGGGGCCACCTCAATCCCGGCGTAGCGCCTACCTTCCCGTAGGAGCTGCCGAAGGCTGCGATCTTTTGATCTGGTTCTTGATTGTAAAAAACCAGAAGCAAGATCAAAAGATCGCAGCCTGCGGCAGCTCCTACAGGGGTATGCCATAAACCGCCCATAACAAACCCGGCCATCAAGGCGGGGTTAAGAAACCGCCCATAAAAAACCCGGCCATCAGGGCCGGGTCAAGAAGACGGGCTATATCAATCTTGTTTGGCAGGCTCGACCAATCGCTTCTCCAGGTCGCGGCAAGCGTCCTGGATCATGGCTTCAGTGATTGGCACTTCGCGCCCCTGCTCGTCGATAATCGAGCAACCCAGAGACTGGCCGGGCTGTGTACGAATCACTTCAATCTTGTCTTCGCTGCTGTGTTGCAAGGACATGGCCTGTCTCCTCATCAGGTTGTGTGCTTACTATAAAACCGCCTGGTGACCGGGCTGTGACAGTCCCTGCGGTCTTTCCTGAACGGCATCGACAGTCCACCAGAAATAACGCAGGGTTGCCACCCGGACTTTAGACCAATAGCGTCTAGCGCCTAGGCCTTGCGGTCATAATTAACCTGACTCATTGTGATTTACACAAGTTCCCTTCAAACCACCGCGCCGTGGCGCACCTGGATGATTTTGATGCTTTCTGCCCGTCACCGCCGTGCCATTCGCCTGACCAGTCGTTTTCTCGCACCGTACCGCTGGCCAGCCCTCGGCGCGTTGTTGGCGCTGATTGCCACGGCTGGCATCACCCTGTCCATGGGGCAGGGCATTCGACTGCTGGTGGATCAGGGGTTCATGACCCAGTCACCGCATCTGCTCAATCAATCCATCGGCCTGTTCATGTTGCTGGTGGGGGGCTTGGCGGTCGGCACCTTTGCGCGTTTTTACCTGGTGTCGTGGATCGGCGAGCGGGTGGTCGCGGACATTCGCCGGCAGGTGTTCAACCACCTCGTCTACCTGCATCCCGGTTTTTATGAGGACAACCGCAGCTCCGAGATCCAGTCGCGCCTGACGGCCGACACCACTTTGCTGCAATCGGTGATCGGCTCTTCGCTGTCGTTGTTCCTGCGTAATTTGTTGATGGTGATCGGCGGGGTGATCCTGCTGTTCATCACCAACCCCAAACTCACCAGCATCGTGGTGGTCGCCTTGCCGCTGGTGATTGCGCCGATCCTGATCTTCGGTCGCCGGGTGCGCAGCCTGTCGCGCATGAGCCAGGACCGCATCGCCGACATCGGCAGCTACGTGTCCGAAACCCTGGGCCAGATCAAGACCGTGCAGGCCTATAACCATCAGGTGCAGGACGAGCAACGGTTTGCCGTGACCGTGGAGCAGGCGTTCGAGACCGCGCGCAAGCGGATCTTCCAGCGCGCCTGGCTGATTACCCTGGTGATCGTGCTGGTGCTGGGGGCGGTGGGCGTGATGTTGTGGGTGGGCGGCATGGACGTGATTGCCGGGCGGATTTCCGCGGGCGAGCTGGCGGCTTTCGTTTTTTACAGCCTGATCGTCGGCAGCGCGTTCGGCACCTTGAGCGAAGTGATTGGTGAACTGCAACGCGCCGCTGGCGCCGCCGAGCGCATTGCCGAGTTACTGCGCTCGGAAAACATCATCCAGCCGCCGACCTCGGGGCTGGTGACCTTGCCCGAGCGGGTCGCCGGCGATCTGGTGCTGGAGGATGTACGTTTTTCCTACCCCTCGCGGCCGGAAAGCTACGCGGTCGATGGCCTGAGCCTGACCATCCATGCCGGCGAAACCCTGGCCCTGGTCGGGCCTTCGGGGGCGGGCAAGTCGACGGTGTATGACCTGCTGCTGCGCTTCTACGACCCCATCGCCGGGCGCATCCTGCTCGATGGCGTGCCACTGACCCAGCTCGACCCCCTGGACCTGCGCCGCTGCTTCGCGCTGGTGTCGCAGAACCCGGCGCTGTTTTACGGCAGCGTTGAAGAGAACATCCGCTATGGCCGGCCGGACGCCACCCTGGCCCAGGTGCAGGAAGCGGCGAAAATCGCCTATGCCCACGACTTCATCGAACAGATGCCCGACGGCTACCAGACCCACCTCGGCGACGGCGGCCTGGGCTTGTCCGGCGGCCAGCGCCAACGCCTGGCCATCGCCCGTGCTTTGCTGGTGGACGCCCCCATCCTGCTGCTCGACGAAGCCACCAGCGCCCTCGATGCCCAGAGCGAACACCTGATCCAGCAGGCGCTGCCTAGCCTGATGAAAAACCGCACCACCCTGGTCATCGCTCACCGCCTGGCCACGGTGAAAAACGCCGACCGCATCGCGGTGATGGATCAGGGCAAATTGGTCGCCGTGGGGACGCATCAGGAGCTGATCGCAGGGAATGCGCTGTATGCGCGGTTGGCGGCGTTGCAGTTCAGTGATGGGCATGACGGGGCGTGAATGAGAGCTGCTGAATGGAGTCGGGTTCGGGCATTATGTGGGCCTCTGTTGCTAGCCTGGATGAGGATATGAGCCGTTACCAACCACCGTTGACCCTGACGACCAACATGCTGGGCCTGATCGCGCAGATCAGCGAACAGATCGGTCAGCTCGCGGCCTTGGATGAACGCCTGCAAACTCCTCAATTGCGGCGCAGCAATCGCATTCGTACGATTCAGGCTTCGCTGGCCATCGAGAACAACACCCTCAGTGTCGAGCAGGTCACGGCCGTTCTGGCCGGGCAGCGAGTACTTGGCCTGCCTCGTGAAATCCAGGAAGTACGTAACGCCTTTGCAGCGTATGAAGCCATGCCTGATTGGACGTCGAGCAGCCGCGCCGACCTGTTGCACGCGCATGAGTTGCTGATGGGTGGCTTGATTGATGACTGCGGGCGGTTCCGCCAGGCCGGTGTAGGGATTTACCGAGGCGAGAAGTTGGTCCACATGGCGCCGCCGCCAAGCCGTGTTTCGCACCTGATAGAAGATCTGCTGGCATGGCTCGGCGCGTCAGATTGGCATCCGCTGATCGTCAGTTGCGTGTTTCATTACGAGTTCGAGTTTATCCACCCTTTTGCCGACGGCAACGGTCGGATGGGGCGACTCTGGCAAACCTTGATACTCAGCCAGTGGCGACCGGTATTGGCGTACTTGCCTGTCGAGGCCGTGATTCGAGAGCAGCAGGATGATTATTACGCTGCACTGTCGGCGGCGGATCAGATGGCTGAATCCACGCCTTTTGTCGAGTTCATGCTTCAGGCGTTGAGTGTTGCACTTGCCGAAGCGGCTCGGAGCGAGGCAGCGACCGACCAAGTAACCGACTATGTAAGCGACCAAGTAACCGACCAAGTAGCCAGGCTGCTAACGGTTCTGCGTGGATCCCCAGCGCTCAAAGTAAATGATCTGATGGCGGCGCTCGTTCTGGTTCATAAAGCGACCTTTCGTGCCAACTATCTTAAACCAGCGTTGGCTTTGAGCCTGATTGAAATGACAGATCCCGATTCCCCCCGCAGTCCTGCCCAGAGGTACCGCCTCACCGAAACCGGGGAGCGGGCGGCGCGACGGAAACCCAAATAGATTTCGCAGATGAAAAAAATGCCCGCATTTCGCAATGCGGGCATTTTTTTCAGCGGATCAATCCACCCTCACTGATCATCAAAATACCGCTCATGCCAATCCACCAGCGGCTGCGGCGAATTCAGCTTCTGCCCGTAGATCACCGAATACGACAACACGTTCTGCACGTACTGCCGGGTTTCATCGAACGGAATGCTCTCCACCCACACGTCGAAACTCAGGTGATCGGCACCGCGCAGCCACTGGCGTACGCGGCCCGGGCCGGCGTTGTAGGCGGCGGAGGCGAGGACGCGGTTGCCGTTGAACTGGGCGTGGACCTGGCTCAGGTAGGCGGCGCCGAGTTGGATGTTCGTGTCCGGGTTGAGCACTTGCTGAGGCGAAGCCAGGGGAATGCTGAACTTGCGTGCAGTTTCCTTGGCGGTGGCTGGCATCAGCTGCATCAGGCCGCTGGCGCCGACGCCGGAGCGGGCGTCGTCCATGAAGGCGCTTTCCTGGCGGGTAATGGCGAAGACCCAGCTCGAATGCAGGCCGCGGACCTTGGCTTCACGCACCAGCGTTTCGCGGTGGGCCATCGGGAAGCGGATATCGAGGTCGTCCCAATACTGCGCCTGGCTGATGGTGCGGATCGCCGGGAAATACCATTTCAGGTCATAGGCCAGTTTGGCCTGGGCGACCATTTCATCGCGGTTGAAGTGGCGGCTGACGTGATACCACTCGCGGCGACCGTCGACGATCTGCCCGCGAGCATGAAACTCCAGCGCGCGGCGAATGCCCGGTGTATTGCGCACCTTGTTGATCAGCGCCTGGCTCAACACCAGCGGCTTGTTGTTCAGCGAGTAGGGCGATTGCGAACGATCGGCGGCCAGGAAGCCATAGAAGTCACGCTCGCGGGCCAGGCCCTTGTACAGCGTCTGCGCTTCCGGGTTCTGCGGTTGGGCCAGTTCCAGGCTGCGGGCCTGCCAGTAGCGCCAGCGGTTGGTGGTCGCCAGGTCCTGGGGCAGGCGGCGAGTCAGCTGATAGGCATCATCCCAACGCGCCAGGCGCAGCAACAGGCGCAGGCGCCATTCGGAAACGGTGTTGTCGCGCAGCTCCGGGTCGTACTTGGTCATCACCTCCAGCGCCCGGGCGTCGAACCGGCGGGCGAGGGTCAGGCCGATTTCCCGGGCAATGGCAACTTTTTCATCGCGGGAAAAATGCATGCTGCTGGCATAGCCGTCGAGCAGGGCCATGGCCTTGTCCGGGTCCTGGCGCGCCAGGCGGCGCAGGCCAAGGCTGACGACGTCGGACATCGGCTCATCGGCCGGGGTGAAACGTGACGGCTGGTTGAGCAGCTCGGGTTTCTGCGCTACATCCACCAGCAGGCGGCCGCGTGGGGCGAGGGTGGTGAGGCCGTTGACCAGGCTGTTGGCCAGCGGATAGTTGCGCGCCTGGGCCGCGAGCTTGGTGCGCTCCCAGCGTTTCTGTTCAGTCAGTTGACCATCGGCGGCCCACACCCCGAACAAGCCGTCGCAGGCGGCCGGCAGGGATTTACCGGTGAGCCACAGCTTGTTGGCGTTGGCGTAGCCTTCGGATTTCTGGTTGTGGCCGATCTGGTATTGCGCGTTCAAGCAGTCCAGCTCGGTGAAGTTGAGCTTGGGGTCGTAATACTTGACGAAGGGTGCCCAGTCGCCGCGTTCGGCCAGCCAGCGCAACCAGCGCAGTTTCATCCAGTTGGCCTGGGGCAGGTCACCGTGCTCGGCGAGGAATTTCTCGATTTCGGCATTGCTGGCGGTTTTCAGGCGCGCGGTCAGTTCGTCATACGCCAGGTAAGGTTCCAGCGGAT
The DNA here is from genome assembly GCF_040310425.1 of Pseudomonas sp. 65/3-MNA-CIBAN-0223. Classification (NCBI taxonomy): domain Bacteria; kingdom Pseudomonadati; phylum Pseudomonadota; class Gammaproteobacteria; order Pseudomonadales; family Pseudomonadaceae; genus Pseudomonas; species Pseudomonas sp. 65/3-MNA-CIBAN-0223. The sequence goes on along the minus strand of NZ_JBEOPV010000022.1, from coordinate 53,485 downwards.
AATCGGCCAGGGCCTGGCTGTAGCGCATATAAGGGCCGGTATCGCCCTTGGCCAGCGCGCGCTTGGCTTCGTCGTAGTATTGGCGCTGGGTGGACAGGTCCACCGCCTGGGCTGATTGGATGGCAGAGGCAGAAAGAAGCAAACATGAAAAAAGACTGAAAAGGCGACTGCGCATGAGACATCCGGGCAGAGAAATCATGACAAGTGCGGGCAGGACCCCCACTGAATAATCTGTAGCTTAGCCTTTTGCCCGCGCCCGGCGAAAGCTTTGCCGGCCTCTTGGCATCAGTTCGCAACATTTGTCATGCAGAGTGCCCCGACATTGAAATTGCCGGCCTTTTGCAGCCTCAAGTCAGGTAGAATGCGCGCCCGGTTTTTGGAGAAGCTCATGACCCTGCTCAAATTCAGCGATGTGTCCCTTGCTTTCGGCTCTACGCCGTTGTTGGACAAGGTGTCCTGGCAGATCGCCCGTGGAGAGCGGGTGTGCATCATCGGCCGCAACGGCACTGGCAAGTCCAGCATGATGAAGCTCGTCAAGGGCGACCAGAAGCCGGATGACGGCTCCGTTTGGCGTGCCCCCGGCCTCAAGATTGGCGAATTGCCGCAAGAATTGCCGGTAGCCGACGAGCGGACCGTGTTCGACGTGGTGGCTGAAGGCCTGGACGGCGTTGGTGAGCTGCTCGCGCAGTATCACCACCTGAGCCAGAACATCGTCACCGACGCCGACCTGGACAAGCTGATGCACGTCCAGCAAGACCTCGAAGCTCGTGACGGCTGGCGCTTGCAGCAATTGGTAGACAGTACCCTGAGCCGCCTGCAACTGCCGGCCGACAAGACCCTGTCCCAGTTGTCCGGCGGCTGGCGTCGTCGCGTGCTGCTGGCCCAGGCCCTGGTTTCCGAGCCGGACCTGCTGCTGCTCGACGAACCGACCAACCACCTGGACATCGGTGCCATCGCCTGGCTTGAAGAAGCGCTGAAGGATTTCCAGGGCGCCGTGCTGTTCATCACGCACGACCGTTCTTTCCTGCAGAACCTGGCGACCCGCATCCTGGAACTGGATCGCGGCGGCCTGATCGACTGGAACGGCGACTACGCCAGCTTCCTGGTGCACAAGGAGGCGTCGCTGGCCGCTGAAGAAACCGCCAACGCGCTGTTCGACAAGAAGCTGGCCCAGGAAGAAGTGTGGATCCGCCAGGGCATCAAGGCCCGTCGTACCCGTAACGAAGGCCGTGTTCGCGCATTGAAAGCATTGCGCGTCGAGCGTAGCGAGCGTCGTGAGCGCACCGGCAAGGCCAACATCCAGCTGGACACTGCCGACAAGTCCGGCAAGCAGGTGATGGTCCTCGAGAACGTGAGCTTCGCGCATCCGGGCGGCCCGTTCCTGATCAAGGATTTTTCGATGGTCCTGGCGCGCGGCGACCGTATCGGCCTGCTTGGCGCCAACGGTACCGGCAAGACCACGCTGCTCAAACTGATGCTCAACGGCCTGCAGCCTACCAGCGGCACCGTGGAGGAGGGCACGCGCATCGACGTGGCCTACTTCGATCAGTTGCGTCATCAGCTGGACCTGGAAAAGACCGTGATCGACAACGTGGCCGAAGGCCGCGACTTTATCGACATCGACGGCCAGAGCCGCCACGTGCTGAGCTACCTGGGCGACTTCCTGTTCAGCCCGCAGCGTGCCCGCACGCCGGTCAAGGCGCTGTCGGGTGGTGAGCGTGCGCGTCTGTTGCTGGCCAAATTGTTCAGCAAACCGGCCAACCTGCTGGTGCTCGACGAACCGACCAACGACCTCGACGTGGAAACCCTCGAGTTGCTGGAAGAGGTCCTGCTGACCTTCAACGGCACCGTGCTGATGGTCAGTCACGACCGGGCATTCCTCGACAACGTGGTGACCAGCACCCTGGTCTTCGAAGGTGAAGGCAAGGTTCGCGAATACGTCGGTGGGTATCAGGACTGGCTGCGCCAGGGTGGCTCGCCGCGCCTGCTGGGCGTGACCGAGAGCAAATCGGGTAAAGCCGACCTGACGTCGGCGGTGGTGACTGCCGAGGCGGCGCCTGTGGCTGCTGCGGTTGAAGCGCCAGTGGCGAAGAAGAAACTCAGCTACAAGCTGCAGCGCGAGCTGGAAGCCTTGCCGGGCCAGATCGAAGCCATGGAGCAGCAGATCGCCGCGGTTGAAGCGCAAATGGCCGACAGCGCGTTCTACCAGCGTCCTGCGGCGGAAACCGCAGCGGTGATTGCTCAGCTGGAACAGTTGCAGGCGGAACTGGAAGTGATGGTGGAGCGTTGGGCCGAGCTGGACGCCTGATTAACCCCGCAATAAAAAAGCCCGGCGTCCAGTGATGAGCGCCGGGCTTTTCGTATGTACCGCGATCCCGTAGGAGCTGCCGAAGGCTCGGGCCGCGTTCGGACGATCTTTTGATCTTGCTTTAAAAAACCAAGCCCAGGATCGCAGCTCCTACAGGGGATTGTGTTGTCAGTTCTTGTTGGCCAGGCGCACCGCCAGCACGTCACAGGGCGCGCCATGCAGCACGTCATTGGCCGTCGAGCCCAGCAGCAAGGCCAGGCCATGGCGGCCATGACTGCCCACCACGATCATGTCGCAGCCTTGCTCCTTGGCCAGGTGATGGATTTCCTGGCGCGGTTGGCCGTAGGTCAGGTGGCTGAATTCCTTGGACAGCTCCGGGTACTTGATGATCAACCGGTCAAGTCGCTCGCGAGCCTGGTCAAACTGCTGTTGTTGCAGTTGCGACAGGTCCATGGGCACGTCGCCGCCAAAGGCCATGGCCATCGGTTCGACGATGTGCACCAGGGACAGCTTGGCACCGTTGCTCACCGACAGTTCGCGAGCACGGTGAATTACAGGGTCGCACTCTTCGGTTAGATCTACAGCGACCAGAATATGGTGGTAGGGCATGAGGTGCTCCTCCTGAGAATGGCAATAGTGATAAGTATGGCTGGTTTCAAGCGCAGCGGTTCCAAAGTGACCCGGACGCGCTCATTTAAAAAAACGATGCCTGTAAAAACGGAGTACTGATATGACGGTCTGGATAGTGGTGTCAATCCTGTTGGTGGTTTTGAGTCCGCTGGCATGGTTGCGGCCGTCCCGTGGCCAGAGCGGTCGCATGGCCCTGCGCATGGAGGCGCGACGCATGGGCCTCGCCATGCAACTGGCGCCCGTGGAGTGGCCGCACTGGCTCAGCCAGGAGCCGCCAAGCCCGTGCGCGCAGTACCATCGGCCACGACGCGGCAAGCAGCCGGCCTGCTGGAGTTACTGGCAAAAAGCCCCTGGGGTCTGGGTGAATCAGTGGCAGGAAGTCTGCGAGGATCAGGCGCTGCTGAATCATTTCGAAAAATTGCCAGACAACGTCTACAAGATCGAGGCGGATCAGCAAATGATCACCTTGTATTGGGGGGAGAAGGGCGAGGCAAGTGTTTTGCAACAAATCGACGCCACCCTCAAAGCCCTGGCCTGAAACCGATCTGCCTGGCCTGCGGTGTTGCATCCACATTTCCCGAGACAATAAAAAGCCCGACATCAACATCGGGCCGGGTTGGCCAGGCAGGCCGGAAAACGGTGTGGGCTGATCTTACGCTTGGCATTCGTCCAAGCGTTGATAAATTTTCCTCCAGGTCCCCGCCAGCGTAGCCTCTTAAACGGAAGCTGCCGCGAATTAGGGCGACTTTTCTAACTATTGATTCTATGAATGGCCACACATGCACCCGCGTGTTGAAGATCTTCGCGTAACGGAAATGACCGCAAAGTCGCATTTGCGCCCCTATTTTGGGCGATTGACAATTGTCTGAAATTCCGTGAAGGTGACGTACCCAAATCAAACGGGCGTATGAATTGAGCGTTTGCATTGCGCATCGCTCCTACGAATCCCGACTATCGCGTTGGCGGGTGTGACGGGTGGATTGGCGTAGCATCGACGAATAACGTCCTGCCAAGCCATTCGCCTGCGTCCGACGTGTACTGTTCAGCTTCCATATCGTGGAGATCAGTTGATGATTTACGAAGGTAAAGCCATCACGGTTACGGCTCTTGAAAGTGGCATCGTCGAATTGAAATTCGACCTCAAGGGTGAGTCCGTCAACAAGTTCAACCGTCTAACCCTGAACGAACTGCGTCAGGCCGTAGACACCATCAAGGCAGATGCTTCGATCAAGGGTGTGATCGTCAGCAGCGGCAAGGACGTTTTCATCGTCGGCGCCGACATCACCGAATTCGTCGAGAACTTCAAGCTGCCCGATGCAGAGCTTGTTGCAGGCAACCTCGAAGCCAACAAGATATTCAGTGATTTCGAAGACCTCAACGTCCCGACTGTCGCCGCGATCAACGGTATCGCCTTGGGTGGCGGTCTGGAAATGTGCCTGGCGGCGGACTACCGCGTCATGTCCACCTCGGCCAAGATCGGTCTGCCGGAAGTCAAGCTGGGCATCTACCCTGGCTTCGGCGGCACCGTGCGCCTGCCGCGCCTGATCGGTGCCGACAACGCCATCGAATGGATTGCCGCCGGCAAGGAAAACCGTGCTGAAGACGCGCTGAAAGTTGGCGCTGTAGACGCAGTGGTGGCTCCTGAGAAACTGCAGGAAGCGGCCCTTGAACTTATCAAGCGCGCCATTTCCGGTGAGTTTGACTACAAGGCCAAGCGCCAGCCGAAGCTGGAAAAGCTCAAGCTGAACGCGATCGAACAAATGATGGCCTTCGAAACTGCCAAAGGTTTCGTGGCCGGTCAGGCTGGCCCGAACTACCCGGCGCCGGTTGAAGCGATCAAGACCATCCAGAAAGCCGCGAACTTCGGTCGCGACAAGGCTCTGGAAGTCGAAGCGGCAGGTTTTGTGAAACTGGCCAAGACCTCTGCTGCGCAGAGCTTGATCGGTCTGTTCCTGAACGATCAGGAACTGAAGAAAAAGGCCAAGGCCTACGACGAAATCGCTCGCGACGTGAAGCAGGCTGCCGTATTGGGCGCTGGCATCATGGGCGGCGGCATCGCCTATCAGTCGGCTTCCAAAGGTACGCCGATCCTGATGAAGGACATCAACGAGCACGGTATCGAGCAGGGCCTGGCTGAAGCCGCCAAGCTGCTGGTTGGCCGCGTTGATAAAGGCCGCATGACGGCGGCGAAAATGGCCGAAGTGCTCAACGGCATTCGTCCAACCCTGTCCTACGGCGACTTCGGTCACGTGGACCTGGTGGTCGAAGCCGTGGTCGAGAACCCGAAAGTCAAGCAGGCCGTACTGGCCGAAGTGGAAGACAAGGTCAAAGAGGACACTATCCTCGCGTCCAACACCTCGACCATTTCCATCACCTTGCTGGCCAAGGCCCTCAAGCGTCCGGAAAACTTCGTCGGCATGCACTTCTTCAACCCGGTGCACATGATGCCGCTGGTTGAAGTGATCCGTGGCGAGAAGTCCAGCGAGCTGGCTGTTGCCACCACCGTTGCCTACGCCAAGAAAATGGGCAAGAACCCGATCGTGGTCAACGACTGCCCGGGCTTCCTGGTCAACCGCGTGCTGTTCCCGTACTTCGGCGGTTTCGCCAAGTTGGTCAGCGCTGGTGTGGACTTCGTGCGCATCGACAAGGTCATGGAAAAATTCGGCTGGCCGATGGGCCCGGCTTACCTGATGGACGTGGTCGGCATCGACACCGGTCACCACGGTCGTGACGTGATGGCTGAAGGCTTCCCGGATCGCATGAAAGACGACCGCCGTTCGGCGATCGACGTGCTCTACGAAGCCAAGCGCCTGGGCCAGAAGAACGGCAAGGGCTTCTACGCCTACGAGACCGACAAGAAGGGCAAGCAGAAGAAAGTGGCCGACCCGTCGGTGCTGGAAGTGCTCAAGCCGATCGTTTACGAGCAGCGCGAAGTCACTGACGAAGACATCATCAACTGGATGATGATCCCGCTGTGCCTGGAAACCGTGCGTTGCCTGGAAGACGGCATTGTCGAAACCGCCGCCGAAGCCGACATGGGTCTGGTCTACGGTATTGGTTTCCCTCCATTCCGTGGCGGCGCGCTGCGCTACATCGATTCGATCGGTGTTGCCGAGTTCGTTGCCCTGGCTGACCAGTACGCTGATTTGGGCGCGCTGTACCACCCGACCGCAAAACTGCGTGAAATGGCCAAGACTGGCCAGCGGTTCTTCGGTTAAGCGTCCCAACACTTGAGCGAGAGTGAAATTTTATGAGCTTGAATCCAAGAGACGTCGTGATTGTCGACTTCGGTCGTACGCCGATGGGCCGCTCCAAGGGCGGCATGCACCGCAACACCCGTGCCGAAGACATGTCGGCGCACCTGATCAGCAAACTGCTGGAACGCAACGTCAAGGTTGATCCTAACGAAGTCGAAGACGTGATCTGGGGCTGCGTCAACCAGACCCTGGAGCAGGGCTGGAACATCGCCCGCATGGCGTCCCTGATGACGCAGATCCCGCACACCGCTGCCGGCCAGACCGTCAGCCGCCTGTGTGGCTCCTCGATGAGCGCGCTGCACACTGCTGCGCAAGCGATCATGACCGGCAACGGTGACGTATTCGTGGTTGGCGGCGTCGAGCATATGGGTCACGTGAGCATGATGCACGGTGTCGATCCGAACCCGCACATGTCGCTGTACGCGGCGAAAGCCTCGGGCATGATGGGCCTGACCGCGGAAATGCTCGGCAAGATGCACGGCATTACTCGCGAACAGCAGGACGCCTTTGGCGTGCGCTCCCACCAGCTCGCTCACAAGGCGACCGTGGAAGGCAAGTTCAAGGACGAGATCATCCCGATGCAGGGCTACGACGAGAACGGTTTCCTGAAACTGTTCGACTACGACGAAACCATTCGTCCGGAAACCACCCTGGAAAGCCTGGCGGCGTTGAAGCCAGCGTTTAACCCCAAGGGCGGCACCGTGACAGCCGGTACTTCGTCGCAGATCACCGATGGTGCCTCGTGCATGATCGTGATGTCGGCGCAACGTGCACAGGACCTGGGCATCCAGCCGCTGGCGGTGATTCGCTCGATGGCAGTGGCGGGTGTGGACCCGGCGATCATGGGCTATGGTCCAGTACCGGCCACCCAGAAAGCACTTAAGCGTGCCGGCCTTGGCATCAACGATATCGACTTCTTCGAGCTCAACGAAGCTTTCGCCGCACAGGCCCTGCCAGTGCTGAAAGATCTGAAAGTGCTCGACAAGATGAACGAGAAGGTTAACCTGCACGGCGGCGCGATCGCCTTGGGTCACCCGTTCGGTTGCTCCGGAGCGCGTATCTCCGGCACTCTGCTGAACGTGATGAAGCAAAATGGCGGCAGCCTCGGGGTTGCCACCATGTGCATTGGTCTCGGCCAAGGCATCTCCACCGTCTTCGAACGCGTTTAAGCGTTACGTTGATGGAAGCCGGGGCCAAGTGCCCCGGTTTTTGTTTTTCTGAAATTTTTTTTATTTTTATTTTGAAAAGATTTGTGCGAGGGCCAAACCATGCTTTTACAACCTGGGCTCTACCAACATTACAAAGGTCCGCAGTACCGCGTATTCAGCATTGCGCGACATTCGGAAACAGAAGAAGAAGTGGTCTTCTACCAAGCCCTGTATGGTGATTACGGCTTTTGGGTGCGTCCCTTGAGCATGTTCCTGGAGTCGGTCGAGGTTGACGGCGAACAGGTGCCACGCTTTGCTTTGGTGCAGGCCGAACCGAGTGTTTTTTCGAAGGTATAAGCTGAGTGCGCGCCGAACCCTGCGCTTGACCTCATCTTGTAGCCACTATATATAGCGGTGCCGCGTCAGGCGCCAACCGCCTTTCACTTCTAGAATTCAGGAATTTTCTGATCCATGGGCAAATCGCTGGTCATTGTGGAATCCCCGGCTAAGGCCAAGACCATCAACAAGTATCTGGGTAACCAATACGTGGTGAAGTCGAGTATCGGCCATATCCGAGACCTGCCCACCAGCGGTTCGGCTAGCGCCAGCAAAGAGCCTGCCGCCAAGCGCGGCAAGGCCGCTGCGGGCGAAGGCCCGGTGCTCACGCCGAAAGAGAAGTCGCGCAAGCAACTGGTCTCCCGCATGGGCGTCGATCCCGATAACGGCTGGAAAGCCAAGTACGAGATCCTCCCGGGCAAGGAAAAGGTCATCGAAGAGCTGCGCCGGCTCGCCAAGGATGCTGACACCATCTATCTCGCAACCGACTTGGATAGAGAGGGGGAAGCCATTGCCTGGCACCTGCGCGAAGCCATCGGTGGCGACGACAGCCGCTACAAGCGCGTGGTGTTCAACGAAATCACCAAGAAGGCGATTCAGGAAGCCTTCTCCAAGCCCGGCGAGCTGGACATCGACCGCGTCAATGCCCAGCAGGCGCGTCGCTTCCTCGACCGCGTGGTGGGTTACATGGTGTCGCCGCTGCTGTGGGCCAAGATCGCCCGTGGCCTGTCTGCCGGTCGCGTGCAATCGGTTGCCGTGAAGCTGGTGGTGGATCGCGAGCGCGAAATTCGTGCGTTCAACCCTGAAGAATACTGGGAAATTCACGCCGACCTCGGCACCTCCAAGGGCGCCACCGTGCGCTTTGACGTCGCTCGCGAGAAAGGCGAGGCCTTCAAGCCGCTTAACGAAACCCAGGCCATGGCCGCGCTGGAGAAGCTCAAGGCTTCCAGCTACAGCATCGTCAAGCGTGAAGACAAGCCGACCAGCAGCAAGCCGTCTGCGCCCTTCATCACGTCCACCCTGCAGCAGGCCGCGAGTAACCGCCTGGGCTTCGGCGTGAAGAAAACCATGATGATGGCCCAGCGTCTGTATGAAGCCGGCTACATCACCTATATGCGTACCGACTCCACCAACCTCTCGGCTGATGCCGTGACCATGGCGCGCAGCTACATCGAGACCGAGTTCGGCAAGAAGTACCTGCCGGAAAACCCGAACGTCTACAGCAGCAAGGAAGGCGCGCAGGAGGCTCACGAAGCGATTCGTCCTTCTGACGCCAATACCGAGCCAAGCAAGCTGGCGGGCATGGAGCGTGATGCAGAGCGCCTCTACGAGCTGATCTGGCGCCAGTTCCTGGCATGCCAGATGCTGCCGGCGCAATACCTGTCGACCACCGTTACCGTGGGCGCGGGTGATTTCGAGTTGCGCGCCAAGGGCCGTATCCTCAAGTTCGACGGTTACACCCGCGTCATGCCGCAGATCGCCAAGCCTGGCGATGACGATGTACTGCCGGACATGGCCCAGGGCGACTCGATGAAGCTGATCAAGCTTGATCCGACCCAGCACTTCACCAAGCCGCCTGCGCGTTACTCGGAAGCGAGCCTGGTCAAGGAAATGGAAAAACGCGGCATCGGTCGTCCTTCGACTTACGCCGCGATCATTTCGACCATCCAGGACCGCGGCTACGTTGCGCTGCACAACCGCCGGTTCTATTCGGAAAAAATGGGCGACATCGTCACCGAGCGCCTGTCCGAGAGCTTCCCGAACCTGATGGACTACGGCTTTACTGCCGGCATGGAAGAGAACCTCGATGACGTGGCCAAGAGCGAGCGCGACTGGAAAAGCGTGCTGGACGAGTTCTACGGCGACTTCAAGAAGAAACTCGAAGTAGCTGAAAGCGCCGAAGGTGGCATGCGCGCCAACCAGCCGGTGATGACCAACATCCCGTGCGTGGTGTGCGGTCGTCCGATGCAGATTCGTACGGCATCGACCGGCGTGTTCCTCGGTTGCTCCGGCTACAGCCTGCCACCGAAAGAACGCTGCAAGGCCACCGTCAACCTGGTGCCGGGCGATGAAATTGCCGCAGACGACGAGGGCGAGTCCGAATCCCTGGTGCTGCGTGGCAAGCATCGCTGCCCGATCTGCAGCACGGCGATGGACGCCTACCTGCTGGACGAGAAGCGCAAGTTGCACATCTGCGGCAACAATCCGGACTGCGACGGCTACGAGATCGAAGAAGGCAGTTATCGCATCAAGGGCTACGAAGGTCCGAGCCTGGAATGCGACAAGTGCGGCAGCGAGATGCAACTCAAGACCGGCCGTTTCGGCAAGTTCTTCGGCTGCACCAACGCGACCTGCAAGAACACCCGCAAGCTGCTGAAAAGCGGTGATGCGGCGCCGCCGAAGATGGACCCGGTGAAGATGCCTGAGCTCAAATGCGAGAAGGTCAACGACACCTACATCCTGCGCGACGGTGCTTCCGGGTTGTTCCTGGCCGCCAGCCAGTTCCCGAAAAACCGTGAGACTCGTGCGCCCCTGGTGATGGAGATCATTCCGCACAAGGACGAGATCGATCCGAAGTATCACTTCCTGTGCGAAGCACCGAAGAAGGACCCGGATGGCTTGCCGGCGGTGATTCGTTACAGCCGCAAGACCAAGGAGCAGTACGTGCAGACAGAAGTCGACGGCAAGCCGACTGGCTGGAAGGCTTACTACGACGGCGGCAAGTGGACGGTAGAAGACAAGCGCCCGGCGAAAGCCAAGGCTTGATTCGGCGCTGATATAAAAAACCGCATGAAGCCCGAGGGTCCTCATGCGGTTTTTTTTGCAGGAAAGATCAAAAGATCGCAGCCTTCGGCAGCTCCTACATAAGGTTCCTGTAGGAGCTGCCGAAGGCTGCGATCTTTTGATCTTGATTTACTTGCCGCAGGCCAGGTGTATCCACGACACTGTCCGACCTGCATGAAGCAATTATTTCGTTGTGGAGGCTGCCGTCATGGCCCACGAACTCTATACCCGCACCAACCAGAAGATTTATTTCGCCGGCCTGTCGCTCGAAGCGCTGGGCAAAGCCGAAGAGGGGCGGGCGATGAACTCCCTCGCGTTGATCCAGGCGGGGCGTGAATCGGCGCTGTTTCATCTGTATGGCGCGCTGCTGGGCCTGTGCCATGAGATCGCCGGCTTCTACCGTCTGCCGCAGGCCAACGCCCCGCGCGCAGAGATGCTGCTGACGCGCGAAGTGCTCGAAGCCATCGCTATTCCGGAAATGGCCGAGATGGTCGAGCTGGCGCAAAACCCGGAAACATGGCTGGCCAGGTTGCTGGCCGCGTACTCGGCGCTGTTCCAGCCACCGCGTGCCCCGCACAAGCCCAAGGGTGACGTGACCCAGCCGCTGATCCAGGCGATCAACCTGGATGAAGAACAGGCGTCTCAGGAGCTCAGCCGCGAAGAGCTGGAGAGCTGGCGGCAGCACCTCAAAGGCCTGGCCATTCGTTTTCGTGAAGGCTTGAACGAGTGCTGATGGCTGGGGATTCAGCGGTGCTGTCAATGGCGCTGCTGGTCAAGATCCCGAGCGAAGCATGGCCGATGCCTATATAATCCCCGCCTTTCGTGGAGAACAGACTTATATGCCAACGTCGTTTCTGGAAATTGTCGAGTTGCCTGACGGCCGTATCGAGCTGCGCAGGGCTGAGGACGAGGGTTCTCTGGTGACTTTGGATTTTTCCGAAGATGCCAAAGCGTTCCTGCAAGGCCAGCACGTGGAAGTCGCCAAGGCGATGTTGAGCGTCGGCGTGCAGATGGCCGGTCGCATGGTTGAAGGCGAATTAGAGCAGGAAGAGGGGTCGCGGGTTCTTCATTGATCCCCGCCCGTCGGTTTCTGCAGACACCGCTTCGGTTCGGCTTCTCTGTCCTTTGAGAAGCCCCGCGCATGATCCTTGCGCGCAGCAGGTTCGCTTATCCCAGTCGAATATTCAGACTTTGCGCGTCCCCGATCCGGGCGGCGCTGATCAACTGTTGCCGTTGGGTTGAACCCAGCGGATTGAGCCAGCTCACAACCGTGTGGCTGCGGCCCAGTCGAAGTGCTTCGCACGTCAGCTGCTGAGCGCTCTGGGTGCCCCGTGGTTGCAGTAGCAGGATGCGCTCGCGGTTGAGGCCGGCGTCCCGCAACCAGGCCTGGGTCAGGCTGGCGGGCGGGGCGATCAGGGTGAGCCAGCGGGCGTCCTGGTCCTGGCTCAGTTCTCTGAGGATCGGGGCGAGAAGGTTAAGGCAATTCCCGGCTGCACCACGCAGTGACAGTTCGCTGAAGACTTCCGGTTCGGCGCTCCACGGCGATTCGACCACGTCTTTGAGGATGGGCGCCAACGGCTGCACCATGAACGCCTCGAACAACGGCAGTTGGGCTTGCTGTGATGTGTGCGGGAATTGCATAAAGCCTCCTTTAGCGGCGAATGACGCCGACACTCAAGCCTTCGATCACCAGTTCCTGATCTTTCAGGTTGACTTCGATAGGGGCGAACTCGGGGTTTTCAGCCAGCAACCAGACTTTGCTGCCATCGCGCTTGAAGCGTTTGACGGTCACTTCATCGCCGATCCGCGCGACTACGATCTGGCCATTACGGGCTTCGCGAGTGGTATGAACCGCCAGCAGGTCGCCGTCGAAAATGCCGACGTCCTTCATGCTCATGCCGTGGACGCGCAGCAGGTAGTCGGCGCGTGGATGAAAGAAGGCCGGGTTGATGTTGCAGGATTCCTCGATGTGCTGCTGGGCCAGGATCGGCGCACCGGCAGCCACCCGGCCAATGATCGGCAGGGTGGAATCGTCGGCGGCCTTGGCTTCAAAGCCCGGAATACGGATGCCACGGGACGCGCCCGGGGTCATTTCGATTGCACCCTTGCGGGCCAGGGCCTTGAGGTGTTCTTCCGCCGCATTAGGCGATTTGAAGCCCAGTTCCTGGGCGATTTCCGCACGGGTCGGCGGGTAGCCGTTGTCTTCGAGGCAGCGTTTGATGAAGGCCAGAATCTCTGCTTGGCGTGGCGTCAGCTTTAGCATATTGATCGCTCTGTCTTTTTATACAGTGACTGGGATTATATACAGTGGAACGGTCTTGGCAATGCCCGTTTTTTTACCCGCCGCTGGACGGTCGATCCGAGCCCTGATTGAAGCTTTGCAGTTGTATGGTTAAATAGCTGACCGACCATTCCCAAAACGAACCGCCAGGCTTGACAAGACAGGGTCTGAAACGTATGTTTCAAACAAGTGTTTGTCAGGCGGAGTAGCCATGGCCCAGTCGGAAACCGTTGAACGCATTCTCGATGCTGCCGAGCAATTGTTCGCGGAAAAAGGTTTCGCCGAAACCTCGTTGCGCCTGATCACCAGCAAGGCCGGGGTCAACCTGGCGGCGGTGAACTATCACTTCGGCTCGAAGAAAGCCCTGATCCAGGCGGTGTTCTCGCGCTTCCTCGGGCCGTTCTGCCTGAGCCTCGATAGAGAGCTTGAGCGTCGCCAGGCCAAGCCGGAAAACAAGCCGACGCTGGAAGAGCTGCTGGAGATCCTGGTCGAGCAGGCCCTGGTCGTGCAGCCGCGCAGCGGTAACGACCTGTCCATTTTCATGCGTCTGCTGGGCTTGGCGTTCAGCCAGAGCCAGGGCCATTTGCGTCGTTATCTGGAAGACATGTACGGCAAGGTGTTTCGCCGCTACATGATGCTGGTCAACGAAGCTGCGCCGCGTATACCGCCGATCGAGTTGTTCTGGCGCGTGCACTTCATGCTCGGTGCCGCTGCGTTCAGCATGTCGGGGATCAAGGCGCTGCGGGCGATTGCCGAGACCGATTTCGGCGTCAACACGTCGATCGAGCAGGTCATGCGCCTGATGGTGCCGTTCCTGGCCGCCGGCATGCGCGCCGAAACCGGCGTGACAGACTCCGCCATGGCCACCGCGCAGTTGCGTCCACGCAGCAAATCGACACAGGTTGCCGCCAAGGTTTAACCGCGTACGGGTGGGCGCGGCAGCTGACATCCGCTAAGCTAGCCGCCCATGCCGACTCTCGTTCTGAACCCGCTCCCCATTGCACTCGTCGACCTGCCTGGCCTCGCCCAGGTTGGCGATTTTGCACGCTCCGGGTTTTTCGTTATCAAGGAATCTCTATGACTGCTGGCCTGCAAGGCTCGTTGATGGTGGACGTCGCCGGTACCTGGCTGACGGCTGAAGATCGCCAGTTGCTGCGTCAACCGGAAGTGGGCGGGCTGATCATTTTCGCCCGCAACATCGAACATCCGCGCCAGGTGCGTGAATTGAGCGCGGCGATTCGCGCGGTGCGTCCCGACCTGTTGCTGGCAGTCGACCAGGAAGGCGGGCGGGTGCAACGGCTGCGCCAGGGCTTCGTGCGCCTGCCGGCCATGCGCGCCATTGCCGATAACCCGAATGCCGAATACCTGGCGGAACAATGTGGCTGGATCATGGCCACTGAAGTGCTGGCTGTGGGTCTGGACCTGAGTTTCGCCCCGGTGCTGGACCTCGATTACCAGCGCAGCGCCGTCGTCGGCACCCGTTCGTTCGAAGGTGATCCGCAACGCGCCGCCTTGCTGGCCGGCGCGTTCATTCGCGGCATGAACAGCGCCGGCATGGCCGCCACCGGCAAGCATTTCCCCGGGCATGGCTGGGCCGAAGCAGATTCCCATGTGGCCATCCCCAACGATGAGCGCAGCCTTGACGAGATCCGCGCCAACGACCTGGTGCCGTTTGCCCGTTTGAGCAAGCAGCTGGCGGCAGTGATGCCGGCCCACGTCATTTACCCGCAAGTCGACTCCCAACCGGCCGGCTTCTCCCGCCGCTGGTTGCAGGACATCTTGCGCGGCGAGCTGCAATTTGACGGTGTGATCTTCAGTGATGACCTGTCCATGGCCGGTGCCCATGTGGTTGGCGATGCGGCCAGCCGGATCGAAGCGGCGCTGACGGCCGGTTGCGACATGGGCCTGGTGTGCAACGACCGCGCAGCGGCAGAGCTTGCCCTGTCGGCGGCACAGCGCCTGAAAGTCACCCCTTCTCAGCGCATTGCGCGGATGCGTGGGCAAGCCTTCGTCGGTACCGAATACCGTCAGCAGCCACGCTGGCTGGCTGCCATCGGCGCGCTCAAAGAAGCTCAACTGATTGAATAAGGATTCAACGTTATGACGGTTTACGCGATCATCGGTGGCACCGGCCTGACCCAGCTCGAAGGCCTGAACATTCGTCAGTCCCTGGCCGTGGACACGCCTTACGGCGCGCCGTCGGCCGAGGTGCAGATTGGCGAATACGCCGGCAAGGAAGTGCTGTTCCTCGCCCGTCACGGCCATCCGCACCGGTTCCCGCCGCATCAGGTGAATTACCGCGCCAACCTCTGGGCACTGAAGCAGGCCGGCGCCGAAGCGATCCTGGCGGTCAATGCCGTCGGCGGGATCCACAGCGCGATGGGCACCGGGCATTTCTGCGTGCCGCACCAGCTGATCGACTACACCAGCGGGCGTCAGCACACTTTCTTTGCCGATGACCTGGAGCAGGTGACCCACATTGATTTCAGCTACCCCTACAGCGAGCCGTTGCGCCAGCAATTGATCGCGGCGCTGGCTGCAGAGGGCGTCGATTACAGCAGCCAGGGCGTGTATGCCTGCACCCAGGGACCGCGCCTGGAAACGGTTGCCGAAATTACCCGGCTGGAGCGTGATGGCTGCGACATCGTCGGTATGACCGGCATGCCTGAAGCGGCCCTGGCGCGGGAGCTGGAGCTGGATTACGCCTGCCTGGCGCTGGTGGTGAACCCGGCGGCGGGCAAGTCGACGGCGATCATCACCATGGCCGAGATCGAGCAGGCTTTGCATGACGGGATGGGGAAGGTGAAATCGACTCTGGCGCGGGTGCTCAAGGGCTAATCACTTTTGGGACCGGGGTGAGCCCATCGCGGGCAAGCCCGCTCCCACAGGAAATGTGTGCAAGCCCCGCATTGCCGGGCCAACAACAATCTCTGTGGGAGCGGGCTTGCCCGCGATGACGGCCTGACAGGCGCCGACACTCTCAACGCTTCTCCAGCTTATCCGGCAACGGCGCAAACAGCGCCTCGATATCATCACTCTGCAACTTCCAGTCCCCGGCACTGCGGCCATCCAGCACGCCCGCCGCCAGGTCGGATTTTTCCTTTTGCAGGTGCTGGATCTTCTCCTCCACCGTGCCCCGGGCAATCATCTTGTAGACGAACACCGGCTTCTCCTGGCCAATGCGATAGGCCCTGTCAGTCGCCTGGTTTTCCGTGGCCGGGTTCCACCAGGGGTCGTAGTGAATCACCGTGTCCGCTTCGGTCAGGTTCAGGCCCACGCCGCCGGCCTTCAAGCTGATCAGAAAGATCTGCCGCTTGCCGCTCTGGAAGTCTTTCACCGGCGCCCGGCGGTCGCGGGTCTGGCCCGTCAGCAAGGCATATTCCACGCCGCGCTTCTTCAGCTCGACCTCGATCAGCGCCAGCATTGAAGTGAATTGCGAGAACAACAGAATCCGCCGGCCCTCTTCGAACAGTTCTTCCAGCATTTCCATCAGGCTGTCGAGTTTGCCCGAGGTGCTGCCGCGAGTCGGCGGCGCGGCATCGCTGACCAGGCGCAAGTCGCAACACACCTGGCGCAGCTTCAGCAGCGCTTCAAGAATGATGATCTGGCTGCGGGCCACGCCTTTGCGGGTGATCTCGTCGCGCACTTTCTTGTCCATGGCCAGGCGCATGGTTTCGTACACGTCGCGCTGGGCTTCGTTGAGTTCGACCCAGTGAATAATTTCGGTTTTCGGCGGTAATTCTGTCGCCACCTGCTCCTTGGTGCGGCGCAGCAGAAAGGGTTTGATCCGCCCGTTCAGGTGCTGCAGCCGGACTTCGCTGGCGCGCTTTTCAATGGGCACGCGGTAATCGCGATTGAAGCTCTTCACGTCGCCCAGCCAGCCGGGCAGCAGGAAGTGAAACAGCGACCACAACTCCCCCAGGTGATTCTCCAATGGCGTGCCACTCAGGCACAGGCGCTGGCGCGCGTTCAGTTCGCGGGCAGCCTGGGCGGCTTTGCTGTTGGGGTTCTTGATGTACTGCGCCTCATCCAGCACCAGCACGTGCAAAGGTTGCGCCGCCAGGTGCTCGATGTCCTTGGGCAGCAGTGCATAGGTGGTCAGGATCAGGTCGTAGTCGCCAAGGTGGGCGAAATGTTTTTTGCGGCTGGCACCGCACAGCGCCAGCACCTTGAGCTGCGGGGTGAAGTGCGCCGCTTCGTCGAGCCAGTTGGGGATGAGGCTGGTGGGCATCACCACCATGCACGGGCGATCGAGGCGCCCGGCGTTCTTTTCGCTGAGCACATGCGCCAGGGTCTGCAGGGTTTTCCCCAGGCCCATGTCATCAGCGAGAATGCCGCCGACTTCCAGCTGGCGCAACGACTGCATCCAGCTCAAGCCTTCCAGCTGATACGGGCGCAGGGTGGCGTTGAGGCCGTCGGGCGCGGTCGCAGTAAAGTCCTTGATGTCGCGCAGGCGCTGGGCAAACGTGCGGATCTGCTCGCCGCCTTCCCAGAGCAGTGGCATGTCTTCCAGCGGGTTGAGACGTGTGGCATCGGCCTTGCTCAGGCGCAGCGTGGTTTCGCCCGGCTCCTGCAGGTAGAACTCGCCGAGGGTCGCCAGCACCGGTTTCAACCGACCCAGGGGCAGGGCGACTTGCAGCGGGCCGTACTCGGAGTTGGGCCGATTGGGAATGTTGACCAGGATCAGCTCGTCGTCCCGACGCCGTGCCAGGCGTTCCGGGTTGAGGATTTCGGTGTGCGAGCGCATCAGGTTCAACAGGATCGGCAGCAGGCTCAGGCGCTCTCCATTGACGATGATGCCCAGCTCGAGGTCGAACCAGTCGCGTTCCGGCGCCTGTTCGACGGTGGCGTACCAGTCGTCCACGGCCGTCAGGTCGAAGCCGAATTCCTCGTCGATCTGCAACTCCCAGCCCTGGGTGCGCAGCTTCGGCAGTTCATTGAGGGTGAAGGTCAGCCAGGCGCTGTCGTTGACCATTTCGAACAGCTCGCCCGCGCTTTCCGGCAGGGCCTTGCTTTGGCGGGTGGCGATCTTGAAGCCGAGGATTCGCAGGTGTTCCCGGTAGGACTGTTCCACTTCCGGTTGCCGCTTGATCCGCAGGGTCTGGGTCTCCTGGCGGATGAGAATGTCGGCGTTTTTTTGACCCGAGACGTATTCATCCAGATAGCTGAACGACAGCGCGGCGCGATGCTGGATGTAGCGCTGCATTTTGCCGTTGCGCGGCTCGAATGCACTGAATTCGATACTCGCCAGCCACAGGCGCGGCACCGGCTGGACATTCTCCACCAGCACCTGAGGCACGCTTTTGGGGTTGCGGTTTTCCAGTACGGCCGAGAGTTTTTCCAGCAGTTCGGCGTCTTTGGCGGCGGCTGGATAGTCGAGGGTTTCCTGCACCTGCAGCAGCACCGCAGCGCAATGCTTGCAGTTGTTGCGCACCGGGCAACTGCAGGTGGCATCGACCATCAGCAGGGTGGACTTGGCCGACTCGCGCAGGCGAATGGTCTGGCGGTAGACGTTGCCGCCAGAGCCTTCGCACGCGGCAACGATCGTGGCGTCGCCCACTTCGACGATCCTGACACGGTTCTCCAGGGCGTAGCGGCGGCCACGCTCCAGGCTCTGTTCCTTGAATCGGCTGACCCAGGACGGTGCCAGGGGTTTGCTCAGGGTCGTGGACATAAGGACTTCAATCAGTCCGGAATTTCATCGGGGACTGGCCGAGGTGCGGGGGCGGTCAATGAAGTGATTTTTATCAGCAGGCCGAGGTGGCCGTTATCGAGGAAATTCAGCTGGCCGTTCTTGGTGTGGCTTTCCTGCTTGAGGCGCTCGCTGGAGGTGACCAGGCCATTGGCGTCGATCTGGTTGACCCAGAAGTCGGCGTCGACGTCGGTGAAGCGCCCCAGTTTCAGGCTCAGGGTGCCCTCGATCGGGAACTGGCCGAACTGTTCCGCGCCGTCGCTGATCGCGAACTTGCTGGCTTGTTCGCCCAGGGTCTGTTGCCACGCCTTGTGCAGCAGCACTGTGTATTCATTGCTGGCCGTGAGTTTTTCCACCTCGCGAGTCAGGCTTGGCGTGCGCAGGCTTTGCGGGCTCACGCGTTGCGCGCCGGCTGCCCAGTCTTCCGGTGCGGCACGGCTGACGATGGCCGGCACGGCGTTCTGCCGCACCAGCACCATTTCCACTTGATACATGTCGTCGGCAAACACCGAGGGGGCGACCAGGGTCATCAGCAAGGTCAGTGAGCAAAACAGGCGCATGCGGCGTCCTTCAAGCAGTTTTCGGGATGAGGCGCTCAAGCAGCGCCTCCACAGTATTAAAGCGCTCTTCTGCGCGCTCCATCGGCACCATGAATTTGAACACCGTGGCACCTTCGAATTTGTAGCGTTTGGGTTGTCCCTGGATCAGCTTGATCAGCGTCAGCGGGTCGACCGGTGTTTGCGCCGCGAATTCGATACGACCCCCTTGCGGCCCGCCGTCGACTTTCTTGATGCCGAGCAGTTCGGCCTGCAGTTTCAGGGCCGTGATGCGCATCAGGTTCTTGGTCGGTTCCGGCAGCAGGCCAAAGCGGTCGATCATCTCCACCTGCAGATCCTTGAGGCCGTCTTCGTCGGTGGCCGAGGCAATGCGCTTGTAGAGGATCAGTCGGGCGTGCACGTCCGGCAGGTAATCTTCAGGGATCAGCGCCGGTACCCGCAGATTGACTTCAGGACCGCCACCCAGGGGTTGGTCGAGGTTCGGTTGTTCGCCCTTGCGGATCGACTTCACCGCGCGTTCGAGCATCTCCATGTACAGGGTGAAACCCACGGCCTGGATCTGCCCGCTCTGACCGTCGCCGAGCAGCTCGCCGGCGCCGCGGATTTCCAGGTCGTTGGTGGCGAGCACAAAGCCCGCGCCAAGGTCCTGGGTATTGGCGATCGCTTCCAGGCGCTTTTCCGCATCGGCGGTAATCTGCTGGCGCGGTGGCGTGAGCAGGTAGGCGTAGGCCTGGTGGTGACTGCGTCCAACGCGGCCGCGCAGCTGGTGCAGCTGTGCCAGGCCGAACTTGTCGGCACGCTCGATGATGATGGTGTTGGCGCTCGGCACGTCGATGCCGGTCTCGATGATGGTCGAGGCGATCAGCACGTTGAAGCGCTTGTGGTAGAAGTCGCTCATCACCTGTTCGAGTTCGCGCTCGCGCATCTGCCCGTGGCCGATGCCGATGCGTGCTTCCGGCACCAGTTCGGCGAGGTCGGCGGCACATTTCTCGATGGTCTTCACGTCGTTGTGCAGGTAGTAGACCTGGCCGCCGCGCAGCAACTCACGCAGCAGGGCCTCTTTGACCGTGCTCTTGTTCTGCTCCATGACGAACGTGCGCACGGACAGGCGACGGGCCGGCGGCGTGGCGATGATCGACAGGTCGCGCATGCCCGACACCGCCATGTTCAGCGTGCGCGGAATCGGCGTGGCGGTCAGGGTCAGGATGTCGACTTCGCTGCGCAGCGCCTTGAGCTGTTCCTTCTGGCGGACGCCAAAGCGGTGTTCTTCGTCGATGATCACCAGCCCCAGGTTCTTGATCTTGACGTCGTCCGACAGCAGCTTGTGGGTGCCGATGACGATGTCGATCTTGCCTTCGGCGAGGTCGGCGATGGCCGCATTCACTTCCTTGGGCGACTTGAAGCGGCTCATCACTTCCACGCTCACCGGCCAGTCGGCGAAGCGGTCGCGGAAGCTGTTGTAGTGCTGCTGGGCGAGCAGGGTGGTCGGCACCAGGATGGCCACCTGACGCCCGCCATGCACAGCGATGAAGGCGGCGCGCATGGCCACTTCGGTCTTGCCGAAACCCACGTCGCCGCACACCAGGCGGTCCATCGGCTTGGGCGCTAGCATGTCGGCGCGCACGGCGTCGATGGTGGTTTGCTGGTCCGGGGTTTCCTCGAACGGGAAGCCGGCGCTGAAGGTCGCGTAGTCGGCTTTCGGGTCTTCGAAGGCATAACCTTCCCGTGCAGCTCGACGGGCATAGATGTCGAGCAATTCGGCGGCCACATCGCGCACTTGCTCGGCGGCCTTGCGCTTGGCTTTCTGCCAGGTCTCGGAGCCAAGGCGGTGCAGCGGCGCCAGGGCGTCGTCGCTGCCGGTGTAACGGGCAATCAGGTGCAGGTTGGCCACGGGCACGTAGAGCTTGGAGCCTTCGGCGTATTGCAGGGTCAGGAATTCAGCGGCCTGATCGTCGATTTCCAGGGTCGCCAGCCCCAGATAACGCCCAACACCGTGATCGATGTGCACCACCGGCGCGCCTTCGCGCAGCTCGGTGAGGTTCTTGATGACGGCGTCGTTGTTCGCGTCGGCGCGTTTCTCCCGACGGCGGCGCTGCATCACGCGCTGGCCGAACAGCGGGCTTTCCGCTACCAGTGCCAGGGCTGGGTCATCGAGCACCAGACCTTCGTCCAGCGGCGCGATGGTGATCGCCAGGCGCTCTTTGCCCGCAACAAAGTCTGGCCAGCTGTCGACGGTTTTCGGTCGCAGCTTCAGGCGTTCGAGCAGTTCCAGCAGCACTTCGCGACGGCCTGCGGACTCGGCGGTAAACAGCACGCGCCCGGGAAACTCGTCGAGGAAGCCGGCCAGCGCCGCCAGTGGCTGGGTGGCCTTGGCTTCGATGGCCAGGTTGGGCAGTTCGCGGGCCGGGAAGCGCTCGCGCCCAGCGCCGGTTTCGACATCCTGTTGGCTGGCCACCACGCGCGGCCAGTTTTTCAGGCGGGCGAAGCAGTCTTCCACCGGCAGGAACAGCTCCGCTGGTGGCAATAGAGGTCGGGCCGGATCGACGCGGCGTTCTTCATAGCGGTTGCGCACGTCGTTCCAGAAGTTTTCCGCCGCCTGTTCAATGCCTGGCAGGGAGAACACCTGGGTGTCCTGGGGCAGATAGTCGAACAGGGTCGAGGTTTCATCGAAGAACAGCGGCAGGTAGTACTCGATGCCGGCGGGGGTGATCCCGCTGCTCAAGTCCTGGAAGATCGGGCAGCGCCGGAAGTCGACGTCGAAGCGTTCGCGAAAGCGTGCCTTGAAGCGCGTGACCGCATCTTTTTGCAGCGGGAACTCCCGCGCAGGCAGCAGGCGCACGGTGTCGACCTTGTCGATGGAGCGCTGGTTCTCCGGGTCGAAGGTGCGCAAGGTCTCGATTTCGTCATCGAACAGATCGATACGGAAAGGCAGCTTGCTGCCCATCGGGAACAGGTCGATCAGCGATCCGCGCACGGTGAATTCGCCATGCTCGTACACGGTATCGACGTAGCGATAGCCACTGGCCTCGAGCCGGGTGCGCATCTGCTCGACGTCGAGCTTCTGGCCGACGTCCAGCACCAGGCTGCTGCCGAGCAGAAACTTGGTCGGCGCCAGGCGGTGCAGGGCGGTCGTGATCGGTACCACCAGCACGCCGTGGCTCAGCTCTGGCAGCCGGTACAAGGCAGCGATGCGCTGGGAGATGATGTCCTGGTGCGGCGAGAACAGGTCGTAAGGCAAGGTTTCCCAGTCCGGGAAATGCAGTACGGGCAAATCCGGGGCGAAGAAACCCAGCTCCTGTTCCAGCCGCTCGGCACTTTGGCTGTCGGCAGTGAGCAGCAGGGTAAAGCGCTTGGCAGCGCTGGCAGCCTCGGCAATGGCCAGGCTCAGGGCGGCACCGGGCAGGTTGCCCCAGTGCTGTTTACCTGCCGCGGCAGGGAGAAGCGGTAGACGCAGAACGGGCACGGAAGGTTGAGCTCCAAGCGTTGCGACAAAGTCGGTAATTGTAGCGGGCCCGGGTGCCGCCTGTCAGTGACAGACTGTGTCTATTACGCAGGTTTGGCGAAATGTAGTGGTAAAGACAAAATCGGCGGTTTTTTTAGGGAAAATGACCGGATATGTAGTGGCAAAACGGACCGGTGTTACGGATGGTTACGGACAAGGCAGCGCTGTCTGCAAAAAAATGACAGCGCTGGAAGCCGCGTGTTTACTGGGCTGCAGCGAGGCGTATTTTTTTCTGACGGAATTTTGTTACGGATGGTACGACAAGCGCGCATTGCTACAAGAGGCACTCGGCGGCATAATGTAGCCCCTTTTTTCTGCCCCTACATGTGGAAGGTTCCCGTGACTCAGAAGCCCGACCAGTGTCTTGGTGAATGGATCGACCGTGAAGCACTCGCAGAAGCGATGATTCCGCTTATCGGTCAGCTCTACCGCAATAACAACGTGGTGAGCTCGATCTATGGCCGCAGCCTGATCAATCGTTCAGTCATTGCGATTCTCAAAGCCCACCGCTTTGCTCGTCATCGCCAGTCCGATGACAGCGAATTGTCCGTCCACGAAACATTCCCTCTGCTCAAGGCGATGAGCGAGCTCAAGCTCGGCGCCGCTTCGGTAGACCTGGGCAAGCTTGCGGTCAAGTTCAAGACCGAAGGCAATGGCCGTACTGCCGAGCAGTTCGTCCGTGAAGAACTGGCTGACGTCGTTGGTCAGCAGAACGCCGCCGCTCGCAAGGGCACCGACGTTGTCCTGTACGGTTTCGGTCGTATCGGCCGCCTGCTGGCGCGCATCCTGATCGAGAAAACCGGTGGTGGCGACGGCCTGCGCCTGCGCGCCATCGTGGTCCGCAAGGGCGCCGAGAACGACTTGGTCAAGCGCGCAAGCCTGCTGCGTCGTGACTCGGTTCATGGTCCGTTCGATGGCACCATCACCATTGATGAAGCCAACAACACCATTACCGCCAACGGCAACCTGATCCAGGTTATCTACGCGAAAAACCCGACTGAGGTGGACTACACCCAGTACGGCATCAAAGACGCGCTGCTGGTGGACAACACCGGTGTATGGCGTGACGCCGATGGCCTTGGCCAACACCTGGCGTGCCCGGGTGTCGACCGCGTTGTTCTGACCGCGCCTGGCAAAGGCAAGCTGAAGAACATCGTGCACGGCATCAACCACGGCGATATCACTGCTGACGACAAGATCGTTTCTGCCGCTTCGTGCACCACCAACGCCATCGTGCCGGTGCTCAAGGCTGTGAACGACAAGTTCGGCATCGTTAATGGTCACGTTGAAACCGTTCACTCGTACACCAACGACCAGAACCTGATCGACAACTTCCACAAAGGCGATCGCCGTGGCCGTAGTGCTGCGCTGAACATGGTTATCACCGAGACCGGTGCCGCTACCGCTGCTGCCAAGGCCCTGCCTGAGCTGGCCGGCAAGCTGACCGGTAACGCGATCCGCGTTCCGACGCCTAACGTGTCGATGGCCATTCTCAACCTGAACCTTGAGAAAGCCACCACCCGCGAAGAGATCAACGAGTACCTGCGCCAGATGGCCATGCACTCGGATCTGCATAAGCAAATCGACTACGTCAACTCGCAGGAAGTGGTTTCCACCGACTTCGTTGGCTCGCGCCACGCAGGCGTAGTGGACGCTGAAGCGACCATCACCCAGGATAACCGCGTTGTACTGTACGTTTGGTACGACAACGAATTCGGTTACAGCTGCCAGGTGGTTCGCGTGATGGAAGACATGGCCGGTGTAAACCCGCCAGCATTCCCGCGCTAAGCTTCACAAGTAACTAAAAATGCCCCGGCCCTTGGTCGGGGCGTTTTTGTTTGTATCTTGCTTATAACTTTTTAGACTTTTTTCCCAGGAGTTAAGCGTTATCCAGTTTGTTGCCTCGAAAGTTGCAGGCATAAACTTCCAGCAAAAATAAGCAGTTGCCGATTGTTTGAGGTGCGGGTGGGTTTAGTGGATCCAACTTAAAATGCGTTGGCGAATTGGCGCCATTTAATTGTTCCGTCCAAATACTTGACACTGTCACTCACTGAAACTAGTGTCGCCTGTGACGGCCCGCTCTGCCTCGGGCTTCGTCGGTTTTGCTGCTTCAGCGTCGCGTTACAACTCTCCAAAAAGACAGGGATCTCATTCCTGCTCACATCACAATAAATCTAATGAAAACTGTTCCGGCTTAGTTGCCGTGCAGCGCCCTGTTTCGTATTGCTCACCCTGCCGAAAGTGTTTTGCGGTCACGGCATGTTATTGCCTGGCTTTTACGCGGTTGGTCTATCGGGAGAGTCGAACATGGCGGAAGAACGATCGAAGTTGTTGTCGCTGTTACCGCGCTTGGTGGGGTTGGGAGTCCTGGGGTTTGTCGTCTGGTTACTGCTGTCGACACTGCTGATGCCTCTGGTGTCGGCCTCTGCCACCCGGGCGATTTTGAATGCTCCGGTGATCCTGCTCACCACGCCCATTGATGGCGTGGTCAGTGCGTTGGACGTCAAACCCGGTGCGACCTTTGCGCAGGGCCAGAAAATCGCCGTAGTGGAAAACCCCCGGGCGAATCAGGAAACCTTGCTGACCCTGCAAACGCGCCGCCTCACTCTGGAACAGCAGATATCTTCCTCGGCCAGCCAGGCCGAACATGATCAGCAGTATTACGAGGCACTGGAAAAAACCAGCCAGCAGTACCAGACCGCTTTTCATACCCGGCAACTCTTTACCCAAAGGGCGCTGCGGGCCGAAAACAGTGCCGCCAGTGCGCGGTTGATGGACGCCCAGGAAACGGTCGAGCGCAACCTGGAGTTGTTCGTGCAAGGGGCGGTGAGTGGCGCGGTGGTGGCTTCATCGAAAGCGCAGCTGGCCTCTTTGCAAGGTGCGGCGGAGTCGGTGCGCTCGCAGTTACGGATCAACGACGGCGACGTCAGTGCGGCCAACAAGCAGGTGTACCTCGACCCGGATCAACTGCGCATGTTCGACCTGACGGCGCAAATGACCACGCTCAAGCTCAGCCTGGAAAATCAGGCGCGCAATCGGGCGACCTATCAACAGGAGCTCGACAACCTCAACCGTTTGATCGATGCCGAGCAGAGCCGGGTCAAGCTGATGGCCGGGTACGATGTCGTGGCCTATTCGCCGGGTACTGTCCAGGAGCTCCTGGCGCCCCAAGGCACGCTGGTGCAGGCCGGTTCGACTTTGCTGCGCGCCACCGATTGCGGGCAGAGCTATGTGATTGCGGTGTTCCCGGAGCGCATGGCAAGCAAGATCGATCGTGACAGTGTGTTGACCGTGAAAATCCGCGGCCTTGCCGAGCCGCTCAAGGCCAGCGTGGTGCAGTTGTTATCCAGCGCTTCGGACATTCGCGCCAACTCCTACAGCGTGCCGTTCCCCTACGCCGAGCAGAACTCGGTGTATGTGGTCGGTACCTTTGCCGCCGACCTCACCGATAGCCAGCGCGCCATGACCTGCAACCCCGGGCTATGGGCCAGTGCCGAAGTGTCACGACCATGAACGGCCTCTTGCGCGGGGTGGTCAGCGTGATAGTCATGGGCTCTGGCGCGTCCTCATTGGCGGCAGCCGCCAGGCCTCAACTGGCGACAATGACCTGCGCCGCACTCGATCGCGCGGTGGCGACGCAGCCGGCGGGCCCTGTGCTGGTGGCCAGTTACCCGGCGCTAAATGGTCAGCCGGCGCCGATCCTGGCGTTGCGCGGGGTGGCGTTCACTTACGATAACGCCCTGGCGAGCATTGCCTTGTTCGCCTGCGGCAAGGCCGGGTCGGCGCGACGCATCGCCGATGCTCTGGTCTTTGCAACGAACCACGATCCCGAATATCACGATGGCCGTTTGCGCAACGCCTACGCTGCTGGCCCGGTGGGTGCGCCGCCGATGAAGCTGCCCGGCTACTGGAGCACCGAACGCAACGCCTGGAACCAGGACGCCTATCAAGTCAGCAGTGCGACCGGGAACCAGGCCTGGGCGGCGCTGGCGTTGCTTGAGGCTTTTCGCCAAAGCGGCGAGGGCGCCTACCTGGAAGCGGCAAGAAAAGTCCTGCGTTGGTCGCAGGACAAAACCTACGACGCCCAGGCACCGGCCGGCTTCAGTGGGGGCTACTACGGGTACTTCGATCAGCAGATCCAGCAGAACTGGAAGTCCACCGAGCATAACGTCGACCTGGCGGCTGCGTGGTCGGCACTCAATGCGCTGGCTCCGGATCAGGGCACGGCGCGGCAGGCGCAGATCGCCCGGCAGTTTGTCGCCAGCCAGTGGGACGCCACGGAAGGGCGCTTCCTGATCGGCACCGGTGCGGATGGCCAGACGTCGGACCGCGTGCGCTCCGGGCTGGATGCGCAAATCTGGCCACTGATTGCCTTGCACGACCCGCCCGGGGATTGGCGTCGGGTGTTCGCTTTTGTCGATCGCGCGCACCGGTCCGGTGACGGCTACGGCTTCAATCGCGATCCCGATGGTTTGTGGACCGAAGGCACCGCGCAAGCCGCAGCGGTCGCGCAGTTAAACGGCCTGAGTGACAAGGCGCAGCCGCTGTGGAGTGTTTTGCTGGCCCAGGAAGCCGGCAATGGCTGGCTGTACGCGACCCCGGCACCGCGCATCAGTACCGGGCTGGCCATAGGCCCGGACTCGGTGACCAACGATTTTTTCTATTACCACCTGCCTCACCTGGGCGCCACGGCGTGGGCGGCGATTGCGGCCACCGGCGTCAATCCCTTTACCGGTTCGCTAGAGGCTGACTGACATGCAGGCACTGGACTCGTTGCAACTGATGCAAATCAACTTCTGGACCCTGGCACTGGTGATTCTATTCACCTGCCTGACTCATCGGGACCAATGGGCTGCGCGCGCCGGATTCGGCGCCGTGACCGCGTTGCTGTTGCTCAACTACGCGGCCTGGCGGATTCGCGACACCTTGCCGGACGGCCATTCCGGGTTTGCCACAGTCTGGGCCTACACCTTTTTGTTCTTCGAAATGCTGGCGATCGGTTACACGCTGTTTTCCATCGTCGTCATGCTCTGTCGCTCGGATCACAGCAAGGACGCGGACGCGGGCGAGCGACGCTTGCGCGCCCAGGGCGTGAGTGCGCCAGCGGTCGATATCTTCATCGCCACGTACAACGAAGGCCTGGAAATCCTGGAAAAAACCATTATTGCCGCCCAGGCCATCGACTACCCGAATTTCACCATCTGGGTGCTCGACGATACGCGCCGGGACTGGTTGCGTGATTACTGTGCCGAGGTCGGCGTGCAGTACGCGCGCCGCCCTGATAACTCCCACGCCAAGGCCGGCAACCTGAACAATGGCTTGCGCCAGTCGGCGGCTGGCAGCAACGCGCCGTACATATTGGTGCTGGATGCCGATTTCGCGCCGCAGCAGCCGATCCTGTTGCGCACCCTGGGCTTGTTCGACGACCCGAAAGTCGGCCTGGTGCAGACGCCGCAGTTCTACTACAACCCCGACCCGATCCAGCACAACCTGGGCACTTCGGCGTGCTGGGTCGATGAGCAAAGGGTGTTCTTCGACGTGTTTCAGCCGGCGAAGGATGGCTGGGATGCGGCATTTTGCGTCGGTACGTCCTTCGTGGTGCGGCGCGATTTGATCAACGAGATGGGCGGTTTTCCTACAGGCTCGGTCTGCGAAGACATCTACACCACCTACCGGCTGCTGCAGAAAGGCTATGTCACCCGCTGGTTGAATGAGCGCCTGTCAATCGGCTTGTCGGCCGAAGGCCTGACCGAGTACATCAACCAGCGCGGGCGCTGGTGCCTGGGCACCATCCAGGTGGCGCTGCTCAAGGATGGACCGTTGCGCGGCAGCGGCTATACGCTCAACGACCGCCTGCACTACATCCATGGGCTGATGCACTGGTTTTCCAAACCCTTCATCCTGATGATGCTGGTGTCGCCGGTGCTGTACTGGTATTTCGGCATTGCCGGTTTCTACGCCACGCCGATGGATTTCCTCGCGTTTGGCATGCCGGCTCTGATCGCG
The DNA here is from genome assembly GCF_040310425.1 of Pseudomonas sp. 65/3-MNA-CIBAN-0223. Taxonomy (NCBI): domain Bacteria; kingdom Pseudomonadati; phylum Pseudomonadota; class Gammaproteobacteria; order Pseudomonadales; family Pseudomonadaceae; genus Pseudomonas; species Pseudomonas sp. 65/3-MNA-CIBAN-0223. The sequence goes on along the minus strand of NZ_JBEOPV010000022.1, from coordinate 24,984 downwards.
TTCTGGGGCTACGGCACCTGGGTCACGGACCGGCGCACCTTGCCGATTTTCACTGAGGTCACACAGATCGTTGCCTCCCTGGCCGTCACCGCCACCATCGCCAGCGCGATGATCCGGCCTTTCGGACGCCCGTTCAAAGTGACCGCCAAAGGCCTGGATCGCACCAAAACCATGGTGCACTGGAAGCTGTTCGGGTTCTTTTTTGCCTTGACGCTGTTCTCGCAGATTGGCGCCTATATCGCGATCAGCACTGCCGCCTCGTTCGACGGCAACATGCTGTTCAACCTGTTTTGGACTGTGGTCGCGCTGGTCTACAACCTGGCAACGCTGGTCGCCTGTGTGGATCGTCCGCGCTTGCACGGTGAAGAGCGTTTTCCGTTCAACAAGCCCACGGGGTTTCGGTTTGGCGGCAAGGTGCTCGCCGGGCGCCTGGTGGATATCTCCCTCAGCGGCGCGTCGTTCGAGTGCGCGTTCGCGTCGTCGATCAAGCCGGGGCTGTGCGGGCAGATGTGGGTCGACAAACTGGGTTGGCTCGATGTCGAGGTCATGCGCAACCATGGAGACAATCAACTGGGCCTGAGGTTTGCCGAGCTTGATGAAGCGCTGCGGCGACGGTTGATCGCGCGGTTGTTCAGCGATGCAACGATCAATGTCGTCAGCAAGGCGGAGCCGGGGCTGGCGTTCGGCACCTTGTTACGGCGTGCATTGCTTGGCGAAAAATCAGCGGCGCCGCGTTTGCCTGCGCCGGCCAGGGCGTCGTCCTACACCCCGCTACGTCGCTGGCGACCGGTCAGTGTACGTTCGCGTAGACAGCCTTTGCCGCATGTCAGCGTCAGTCGGTCAGGCCTTTGGTCTTTGCTGCTTTCACCCTTGCGAGCTCTGCTCGGCCAACGATTTTAGGTGCGCGCCATGAACAGTTGCTTATCGACCTCATGCTTTATGTCATTGCTTCTGCTGGGTGGTTGTTCGCTGGAGCCGACCTACGAGAAACCCGATGCACCGATCGACCAGCAATGGCCGGCCAACACGGCCGGCGAATGCTGCGCGGGCAAGCAGGCGTTCGACAAGGACTGGCGCGGCTTTGTGGTCGATGACCGCCTGCGCCAGCTGATCGACCTGGCGCTGGCCAACAACCGCAGCCTGCGCCAGTTCGCGGCCAGTGTCGAAGAGGCGCGGGCGGGTTATGCCAGTGCGCAGTCCGGGCTGTTTCCTACCATCGGCATAGACACCTATGCCGGACGCAGCAAGTTGCCGCCGCTGGTGCGCACGCCCAATGGCGGCGACAGTGCCGGCAGTATTGCCAACACCTTCCAGGCCACCGGTGGTTTCACGTCCTACGAGCTGGACCTGTTCGGTCGCATTCGCAGCCAGCGCAATGCCGCCGGTGCCCGGTTCGAAGCGTCTGAGGGCGATTACCAGGCCGCACGCCTGGCGCTGATCGGCGAAGTGGCCAGCACCTGGTTGACGCTCAAGGCCAATCAGCATCTGCTTGACCTGGCGCAGAATACTTATCAGTCCCAGGACCGCTATGGGCAGTTGCTGCGCAAGAGTTTCAACCTGGGTTCCAGCGCCCGGATCGACGTGCACCAGGCCGATGCGCAGACCAACACGGCGGCCGTGCAGGTCAACACTTACCGGATGCAAGTGGCGCAGAACAGCAATGCGCTGCGGGTGCTGGTGGGGCAGCCGGTGCCGCCTGGTTTGCTGCCTACGGGTGTGCTCGGTGAGCAGTTGGCCACGCTGGACGTGCCGGCCGGTTTGCCGGCGTCATTGGTCGAACGCCGCCCCGACATCATGTCGGCCGAAGCCCAGCTGCGCGCTGCCAACGCGGACATCGGTGCCGCTCGTAGCGCTTACTTCCCGACCTTTTCCCTGACCTCGGCCCTGGGCAGCCTGACCGGGGACTTCTCGCGCCTGCTCACCGGCCCGGCGGAGTTCTGGACCGTGGCGCTGGCAGGGTCGTTGCCATTGATCGATGGGGGTGCCCGTCGTGCGCAAGTGGACGCCAGCCATGCGCGGTTTGACGGGCAAACGGCGGCGTACGAGGCCACGGTGCAGAATGCTTTTCGGGAAGCGGCCGATGCCTTGAATGCGCGTCAGGAGATGCTGACCCAGGTGCAGTTCCAGAAGAAACTGGTGGGGGATTATCAGGAGGCATACCGCCAGTCCCGCCTGCGCTTTGAGGCTGGGCTGGACAGCTATTTTTCAACCATGGATGCACAGCGTTCGCTGTTTGACTCGCAGCAGAAGTGGGCCCAGCTGGAGTTGGCCCGGGAGATTAACCAGGTGACCTTGTACAAGGCGTTGGGTGGGGGCTGGGGTGGCTCCTTGAAGGTGGCAGGGCGGTGATGATGGCGATCGATCAGGCGCCGCCGACCACAGATGCCTGCGCCGTGCGCAATTCATGGCGATTGCCGCGGAACAATACCAGGGTCGCAATCAACCCCAGTACCGCTGCGCCCGTCAGCCAGATCCCCGGTGCGGCCTTGTTATCCAGCACATGAATCAAATAGGTACAGGCTGCCGGAGTAAACCCGCCGAAGGTAGCGGTCGCCAGGCTGTAGGCCAGGGAAAAACCGGTGGTGCGCACTTCCACCGGCATGATCTCGGTCAGCGCCACGACCATGGCACCGTTGTACGAGCCGTACAGGAACGACAGCCACAACTCGACGATCAGCAAGTGACTGAAGCTCGGATTGGCCACCAGCCAGGACAGGGCAGGGTAGGCGGTGAGAATCGCCAGAAGCGTCGCCGCCAGCAGAAGGGGTTTGCGCCCGACCTTGTCGGAAAATGCGCCCATGACCGGTAACCAGAAGAAATTCGACAGGCCGATGCACACCGTCACCAGCAAGGCATCCAGGTCGGACAAGTGCAGTTCGGCCTTGCCGAAGGTCGGCGTGTAGGCGGTGATCAGGTAGAACGACACGGTGGTCATGACCACCAGGGCCATGCCGGCGATGACGATGCCGAAGTTCTGCCCGATCGAGCGGACCACCTCGCGCAAGGTCGGGCGATGTTTGCGTGCCTGGAACTCCGGTGTTTCTTCCAGTGAACGACGAATCACGAAGATTACCGGCACAATCAAACAGCCGACCAGGAACGGCACGCGCCAGCCCCATTCGCCCATTTCCTGCGGGCTGAGCCAGTGGTTCAAGGCCACGCCCAGCAAACCGGCGAAGACCACCGCCGCTTGCTGGCTGGCGGACTGCCAGCTGACAAAAAAGCCTTTGCGGCCCGCAGTGGAGATCTCGGCCAGGTACACCGACACTCCGCCAAGCTCGACGCCCGCCGAGAAACCTTGCAGCAGGCGGCCGAACAGCACGAGCAGCGGTGCCGCGACACCCAGGGTGGCGTATCCCGGGACGCAGGCTATCAATACGGTGCCGGCAGCCATCATCACCAGGGTAATGATCAGGCCTTTGCGGCGCCCGTGACGGTCGATGTAGGCGCCGAGAAAGATTGCCCCCAGCGGCCGCATCAGGAAGCCGGCGCCGAAGGTCGCCAGCGACAGCATCAGGGACGCGAACGCGCTGTCGGCGGGGAAGAAGGTTTTGGCAATGGCAGTGGCGTAGAAGCCGTAGACCATGAAGTCAAACATTTCGAGGAAGTTGCCGCTGACAACGCGAAAGATCGCTTTGCCTTTGCTCGTGGGGGTAGACATGTGTAGGTACTCACGCTGGTAAATCTTGTTTGAAAACACGGCACCTGTGGGCGCGGGCCTGCTCGCGATGGCGTGGGGTCAATCCGCATGGCTGTTGGCTGACGCACCCCTGTCGCGAGCAGCCTCGCTCCCGCAGGTTTTGCGTTTGCCTGACGGGCGCCGGCAGCCCTCGCTCCTCTGCGCTCTGAGGTCCATAATGGCCGGCGCGGTTTTGCGGGGAGATGAAGATTTGTTAACTGGACGGTGGGGTGGGCTTGTGGTGCTGGCCGTGGTTGTGTCCGGCTGCGGCAACGGTGACTCCATGGAAAGCTTCGGGGGGGCCACCATGGGCAGCTCCTATTCAATCAAGTATGTGCACCGCGCCGGCCTGCCCGCACCCGCTGAGGTGCAGGCGCAGGTGGAAACAATCCTCGACCGCATCGACCGGCAAATGTCGACCTACCGCAGCGACTCCGACATCGAGCGCTTCAACCATCTGCCTGCCGACCACTGTCAGGACATGCCCGCGCCTGTCCTCGAACTGGTCCGGGTCGGCCAGCAGCTGTCACAGCAGAGCGAAGGCGCCTACGACCTGACGGTCGAGCCGCTGCTCAACCTCTGGGGATTTGGTCCGCAATCGCGCCAGGAAGTCGTCCCGAGCGCCGAAGCACTGACCCAGGTGCGTCAGCGAGTGGGTTACCGGCATTTGCGCATCGAAGGCGAACAGCTGTGCAAGGACGCTGCAGTGGAAGTCGATTTCAACAGCATCGCCGCCGGTTACGCGGTCGACACCATCGCTGCCCGACTCGAGGCCATGGGCATCCACGATTACCTCGCCGAAGCCACCGGTGAACTCAAGGCGGCCGGCCGCAAACTCGACGGCAGTCCGTGGCGCATCGCCCTGGAGGAGCCCCGGGATGACCGCCAGGTCGCGGAGAAAATCATCGCGGTCGATCACTACGCGGTGTCCACCTCGGGTGACTACCGTCATTACTTCCAGCAGGATGGCCGGCGCTATTCCCACACCTTCGATGCGCGCACCGGGGCGCCGGTTTCCCACGCCCTGGCAGCAGTCACGGTGATCCATCCTTCGGCCCTGATGGCCGATGGCTTATCGACGCTGTTGCTGATTCTCGGGCCGGAACGCGGCTGGGACTACGCGGAGAAATACGCTATTGGCGCTTTTTTTGTGATTCGAACCGATACCGGTTTCGTCACAAGAACCAATCAGGCTTTCGAGCGGCTCAGTGGCGCGGCTACCCAAAAAAAGCAATGAACGCTGGCGTTGTAGTGCAGGCAAAACTAGCCTACGACGCGACCAAGGGTTAATGTGCCCGGCGTTGACGCTTCTATAGACTGTGTCCGGGTTCTGCACTGGCCCCAAATTGTTCCTTCACGCCGCAGATGGCGTGATTTAGCCGCAGGTGCCGAGGGCGCCGCGGCCTGTTCTGAGGAGTACGCATGGCTGTCTACAACTACGACGTGGTGGTGCTGGGTTCCGGCCCGGCAGGAGAAGGCGCGGCAATGAACGCCGCCAAAGCAGGACGCAAGGTGGCGATGGTCGATAGCCGTCGCCAGGTCGGCGGTAACTGCACCCACCTGGGCACCATCCCGTCCAAGGCCTTGCGTCACTCGGTGCGGCAGATCATGCAGTTCAACACCAACCCGATGTTCCGGGCCATTGGTGAGCCGCGCTGGTTCTCGTTCCCGGACGTGCTCAAAAGCGCCGAGAAAGTCATCTCCAAGCAAGTCGCTTCGCGCACCGGCTACTACGCCCGCAACCGCGTCGACGTGTTCTTCGGCACCGGCAGCTTCGCCGACGAGCAAACCATCGAAGTCGTCTGCGCCAACGGCGTGGTCGAGAAACTGGTGGCCAAGCACATCATCATCGCCACCGGCTCGCGTCCTTATCGCCCGGCGGATATCGATTTCCACCACCCGCGTATCTACGATAGCGACACCATCCTGAGCCTCGGCCACACCCCGCGCAAACTCATCGTTTATGGCGCCGGCGTGATCGGTTGCGAGTACGCCTCGATCTTCAGTGGCCTGGGTGTACTGGTTGAACTGGTGGACAACCGCGGCCAGTTGCTGAGCTTCCTGGACTCGGAAATCTCCCAGGCCCTGAGCTACCACTTCAGCAACAACAACATCACCGTGCGCCACAACGAAGACTACGACCGCGTCGAAGGCGTGGACAATGGCGTGATCCTGCACCTCAAGTCCGGCAAGAAGATCAAGGCCGACGCCTTGCTCTGGTGTAATGGCCGTACCGGCAACACCGATCAGCTGGGCCTGGAAAACATTGGCGTGAAGGTCAACAGCCGTGGCCAGATCGAAGTGGACGAGGCTTACCGCACCTGCAAGCCGAACATCTACGGCGCCGGTGACGTGATTGGTTGGCCGAGCCTGGCCAGTGCCGCTCATGACCAGGGCCGTTCGGCCGCTGGCAGCATCGTCGACAACCACAGCTGGCGCTTCGTCAATGACGTGCCAACCGGCATCTACACCATCCCGGAGATCAGCTCGATCGGCAAGAACGAGCAGGAGCTGACCCAGGCCAAGGTGCCGTACGAAGTGGGCAAGGCGTTCTTCAAGAGCATGGCGCGCGCGCAGATTGCCGGCGAGCCGCAAGGCATGCTGAAGATCCTGTTCCACCGCGAGACCCTGGAAGTGCTGGGCGTTCACTGCTTCGGTTATCAGGCGTCGGAGATCGTGCACATCGGCCAGGCGATCATGAACCAGCCGGGCGATCTGAACACGCTGAAGTACTTCGTCAACACCACGTTCAACTACCCGACCATGGCCGAAGCCTATCGGGTAGCGGCCTACGATGGCCTCAACCGGCTTTTTTGAGCGGCTCCGGCCGGTGGCCTGAGCCGGCCGGGGAGACCGATTTCAGCAATTCTCGAGCGTGGCGCTGGCCAAACCGGGAAAGTCTGTAATCAGGCTGTCAACGCCGAAGTCGGCGAGCCTGCGCATTAGCGCGGGCTCGTTGACTGTCCATACCGACACATGCAGCCCCTGGCGCTGCGCCTTCTCCAGGCGTTCCGGCGTGCACAGGGTCCAGTTCAGCGCGAGAAACTCACAGCCATAGCTTTGCGCGACCTTCAACGGGTCGAGCCAGGCGTACTCGGCTACGAGCCCGCGGGACACGTCCGGCACCAGATCCAGTGCAGCCTTCAACACTTCACGTGAACTCGAGGTGATGGTGACTTTGTCGAGCATGCCGAAACGCTGGGCCATTTCGCGAATCGCCAGCACGGTGGCGGCGGCGCGGGTGCGCGAAGCGCTTTTGACTTCCAGCTGCCAATGCTCGAAATCGCATTGTTCGAACAGCTCTTCCAGGGTCGGGATCGGGCACGGTTTGATCCAGCCCGGGCCGCCTTTGCGCGCGTCGTAGGTCTTAAGCTCCGCCGCCGTATGTTCGACGACCTTGCCGCGCCGTTCGGTGGTGCGCTTGAGAGTCGGGTCATGAATGACCATCAGCTCGTTGTCCTTGGACAGGTGCAAGTCCAGTTCGCAACGGCGCACGCCGTGCTTGAGGCATTGCTGAAAGCTGATCAGGGTGTTTTCCGGTGCTTCGCCCTTGGCGCCGCGATGGCCGTAGATGAGGGTCACGGTTCTTCCTTAATTTAGAGGCCTGAGTCGTTTTGTTCGCGGGCCAGGCGACGTTCCTGGGCCTGCTTCTGCAAAATGTACCGGGCGAGCAATTGGCGCTGGGCATCGGTGGGGTGTTCAAACTCGGTGCCGATGTCGTAGCCATCGCCCTTGGGATCGCAATGGGTGACCCGGGCGCGCAGCAACAGGCCAAGGGCTTGCGGCATCAACACCAGCTTGATCGACAGGCGCGCCCCGGCGGCAATCGGCGTGGGGTACTGAAAGTCGACGCCCCCTTCGGAGATGATCACCGGTTGCGGCTCGCCAATCTGCCCCAGCACGGTAATGGCGATCACCTGGCTCAGCAGGTCGATGCGTTTGTTCTGGGATTTCAAGAATGCCGCAAGGTTGCGGTCGCGCTCACTGATCTGGCGCAACAGGTGTTGCGATTCGAATTCGCTCAGGTGCAATTCGCTGAGCAAATTGAACAGTGGAGAAGCATCCTGCAACACTTCCTGGCCCGCGGCTTCGACAGCGGACAAAGGCCGAATTTCCAGTGCGATCGTGTCCTCGATACGGTAGTATTCGCGGCGATCTTCTTCATCTAATGTCGACATGGCGAACCCATGGTAGCGGCGGTGGTCTGAGTGTAAAGCTGGTTATCGACCCCCGCCACAAGGACGTTCCTTTTCCCTCCGAACAAGCCCCGACATGTTCAGACCTCTCTTCGTATTTATTGGCACGCGTTATACCCGTGCAAAGCGTCGCAATCATTTTGTGTCGTTCATTTCCCTGACTTCCATGATCGGGCTCGCCTTGGGCGTGGTCGTGATGATCGTGGTGCTGTCGGTCATGAACGGCTTCGATCATGAGATGCGCACCCGCGTGCTGGGCATGGTGCCCCACGCGACCATCGAGTCCGGTGAACCGATCAGCGACTGGCCAAGCCTGGCGGCCAAGGTCAAGCAGAACCCGCAGGTGACGGCGATAGCGCCGTTTACCCAGATGCAGGGGTTGCTGACCAACAACGGCAAGGTGTCCAAGGTGCTGCTCAATGCCATCGACCCGGCGCTGGAGCGCCAGGTGTCGATCATCGACAAGTTCATGCTGCAGGGCAAACTCGACGACCTGGCGCCCGGCAGTTTCGGCATCGTCATCGGTGACAAGGCCGCCGCCAAGCTGGGTGCCGCCATCGGCGACAAGCTGACCTTCGTCGCGCCGGAAGTCACCGTGACCCCGGCCGGGATGTTCCCGCGCATGAAGCGCTTTACCGTGGTCGGCATTTTCCATGTCGGCGCCGGTGAGATCGACGGTTACCTGGGCGTCACCAACCTCCAGGACCTGGCGAAACTGCATCGCTGGAAGCCGGATCAGGTGCAGGGCATCCGCCTCAAGTTCGACGACCTGTTCCAGGCGCCGCGTACCGCGTGGAACATCGCCCAGCAACTTGGCGAAGACCGTTACTATGCGCGTGACTGGACCCGTACCCACGGCAACCTGTACCAGGCGATTCGCATGGAAAAAGCCATGATCGGTCTGCTGTTGCTGCTGATTGTGGCCGTGGCCGCGTTCAACATCATCTCCACCCTGGTGATGGTGGTGAACGACAAGAAGGGCGATATCGCGATCCTGCGCACCCTGGGCGCGACGCCACGCACCATCATGGCGATCTTCATGGTGCAGGGCACGGTGATCGGGGTGTTCGGTACGCTGATCGGCGCCGTGGTCGGGATTTTCGCCGCGCTGAACGTCAGCGCAGCGATCTCGGCCCTCGAAGGCCTGATCGGCCACAAGTTCCTGAACGCCGATGTGTACTTCATCGATTACCTGCCGTCGCAAGTGCAGAGCCAGGACGTGGTGATGGTCTGTGCCGCCGCGTTGATCCTGAGTTTCCTCGCCACCCTGTATCCAGCCTGGCGTGCCGCGCGCACCCAGCCTGCGGAGGCGCTACGTTATGAGTGAATTGGGCATGAGTGAAAAAGCAATCCTGAGCTGCCGCAACCTGGGCAAGTCCTACGAGGAAGGTCCGGAATCGGTCGAGGTCCTGGCGGGGCTGCAACTGGAGTTGCACCCAGGTGAGCGTGTCGCCATCGTCGGCACCTCGGGTTCGGGCAAGAGTACCTTGCTCAACCTGTTGGGCGGCCTCGATACGCCGACCCAGGGCAGCGTGTGGCTCGACGGTGAAGAGCTGTCGGCCCTGAGCGAGAAGAATCGCGGCCTGTTGCGCAATCGGTCGCTGGGTTTCGTCTACCAGTTCCACCACTTGCTGCCGGAATTCACCGCGCTGGAAAACGTCTGCATGCCGCTGCTGATCGGCAAGACTGCGATCCCCGAGGCGCGCCAGCGTGCCACGGCGTTGCTGGAGCGGGTAGGGCTGGGCCATCGCCTGGAGCACAAGCCGGCCGAACTGTCCGGTGGCGAACGCCAGCGTGTGGCCATCGCTCGCGCCCTGGTGAACAAGCCTGGCCTGGTGATGCTCGACGAGCCCACCGGCAACCTCGACTCCCACACCGCCCAGGGCATCCAGGACTTGATGCTGGAACTCAGCACTTCGATGCGCACGGCGTTCCTGGTGGTGACTCACGACATGAACCTGGCCCGCCAGATGGATCGCGTCCTGCATCTGCAGGAAGGCCGCCTGACGCCTATCTGACTGGTCGAAACCCGGGGTCTGCAACGACCTCGGGTCATTTATTTTTATACGGTGCCCCAGCGAATGTTCAGACCGTTATCGATCTTCATCGGCGCGCGCTACACCCGCGCCAAGCGTCGCAATCGCTTCGTGTCCTTCATCTCGATGACCTCGATGATCGGTCTCGCCCTGGGCGTGCTCGCCATGATCGTGGTGCTGTCGGTGATGAACGGCTTCCAGCGTGAGATGAGCTCGCGCATCCTCGGCATGGTGCCGCACGCGACCATCGTCGGTGTCAACCCGATCGACGACTGGCAGCCGGTGGCCGCCGCCGCGATGAAAAACCCCGAAGTGACCGCCGCCGTGCCGTTCACCGAGATGGAAGGCATGCTGTCCTACAAGGGCACGATGCAGCCGATCCAGGTCAGCGGCGTCGACCCGGCGCTCGAAGGCCAGGTGTCGATCGTCGCCAAGCATATCGTCCAGGGGCGCCTGGATGCGCTCAAGCCAGGTGAGTTCGGCGTGGTGGTCGGTGAAATCACGGCCCGGCGTTTCCGCTTGAATGTGGGCGACAAGATCACCCTGATCGTGCCGGAAGTGAGCACGGCACCGGGCGGCATCACGCCGCGCATGCAGCGCCTGAACGTGGTGGGCGTGTTCAAGGTTGGCGCCGAGCTGGACGGCTCGATGGCGCTGATCCATGTGGCCGATGCCGCGCAGATGCAGCACTGGCAGCCGAACCAGGTGCAGAGCGTGCGCCTGGCGGTGAAGGACTTGTACGCGGCGCCGAAGGTCTCCAGCGATATTGCCGGCAGTCTCGGCAGCGCCTACCGGGCGGATGACTGGACCCACACCCAGGGCAGCCTGTTCAGTGCGATGAAGATGGAAAAGACCATGATCGGCCTGCTGTTGCTGATGATCGTCGCCGTCGCCGCCTTCAACATCATTGCCACCCTGATCATGGTCGTGAACGACAAGGGCGCGGACATCGCGATCCTGCGCACCATCGGCGCCACGCCACGACAGATCATGGCGATCTTCATGGTGCAGGGCACGGTGATCGGGATCGTCGGGACCTTGATTGGCGGGGTGCTGGGCGTGATTGCAGCGCTGAACGTCAGCGAGCTGGTGGGTTGGGTAGAGCGGGTGAGCGGGCAGCACATCTTCAGTTCGGATGTGTACTTCGTCAGCAACCTGCCTTCGGAACTGCAGGCTGGTGATGTGCTGTTGATCTGCTCGGCGGGGTTTGTATTGAGCTTTTTGGCCACGGTGTATCCGGCGTGGCGAGCGGCGAAGATCGAGCCGGCGCATGCTCTACGTTATTCGTAAGTCCTGACGCCGCTCCCCCGTAGGAGCTGCCGCAGGCTGCGATCTTTTGATCTTGCTCTTAAAAAACAGGATCAAAAGATCGCAGCCTTCGACAGCTCCTACCGGGGCGGGGGTCAAACTCTTTTTGGCAGCTCAATCGAAAACCGCGTCCAGCCATCCCCCGATTCACACCGAATCTGCCCGCCATGGGCCTTGATGATCGACTGGGTAATCGCCAACCCCAGCCCCGCATGTTCACTGCTGCCTTCCTGGCGCGCAGGGTCCGCCCGGTAGAAGCGGTCGAACAAGCGCGGCAGCAGCTCGGCGGCAATCCCTTCGCCCGTGTTCTCGACCACCAGTCCCAACACCTTGGGCTGCTGGCTGATCCGCACGCGCACCTCACCCTCCGCCGGGGTAAACCGCAAGGCATTGTCCAGCAGATTGGAGAGCGCGCGGCGCAGCATGTTGCGATCACCCTCCATACTGGCAGTGCCTTCACGGCTCAATGTCACCCGGGCGTCTTCCGCCAGGGGAGCGAAAAACTCCAGCAGCACATCCACTTCCTGTCCAAGGTCGAGCGGTTCGCGGGTGGGCATCAACAACCCGTGATCGGCCTTGGCCAGGTACAGCATGTCGTTGACCAGCTGCGCCATCCATTGCAGCTCTTCAAGGTTGCTGTGCAGCGCCTCGCGGTAATCCTCCAGCGGTCGCGGGCGCGTGAGGGTGACCTGAGTGTGGGTCAGCAGGTTTGACAGCGGCGTGCGCAGCTCATGGGCGATGTCGGCGGAGAAAGCCGACAGTAGCTGGAATGAGTCGTCGAGACGTTCCAGCATGGCGTTGAAGTGATGGGCCATTTGCGCAAGTTCGGGTGGCATCTGCTCTTCGGGCAATCGGGCGTTCAGCGACTGGGCCGACACCCCGCGCGCCACTTCACTCATGCGCCGCAGCGGCCGCAAGCCACTGCGCGCCGCCCAGGCTCCAAGCAGTGCGGTGGCCAGCGCCGAGAGGCCGACGGTCAGCCAGATCAGGCGCTGCATGCGCTGCAGGAAGTGCTGGTGATGGGTGATGTCGAGCAGCAGGGTCAACTGCGGCGAGTCGGGTTGGCCCGGATAGAGCGGGGCGCTCAGCACTCGATAGTCGGTGCCTGCGTGGCTGGTGGTGGACAAGCCCGCGGTCAGTGGAAGTTGTTCCGGCAGTTGCGCCGAGCTGTCGTACCAGCGCCGGCCGTCAGCCCCGGTGATGCGCAGTGCCAGGTCGGCCTGGCGGCTCAACTCATCGGCTAGCCTGGCCTGGCTGTCGCTCGATTGAATGTCGTGCAGCGCCCGACGCAAACCAATCAATTTGCCGTCCAGCAACTGTTGGTCCAACTCGATGAAATGCGCCTCGCTGGCACGGCTGAACAGCACGCCGGCGATCAGTGACACCACCGCCGTACAGGCAGCGAACAGCAGCGCCAGGCGGCTGCTCAAGGACAGTCGAGGCATCAGGCAGAACGCTCTTCGAGGACGTAACCCATGCCGCGCACGGTGTGGATCAGCTTGTTGGGGAAGTCATCGTCAATCTTCAGGCGCAACCGGCGGATCGCCACTTCGATAACATTGGTGTCGCTGTCGAAATTCATGTCCCACACCTGTGAAGCGATCAGCGACTTGGGCAACACCTCGCCCTGACGGCGCAACAGCATTTCCAGCAAGGCAAACTCCTTGGCGGTGAGGTCGATGCGCTGCCCACTGCGTTCAACCCGGCGACGGATCAGGTCCAGGCGCAGGTCCGCCAGTTGCAAGCTGGTGTCCTGGGGCGGGGCGCTGCCACGGCGTAACAGGCTGCGCACCCGCGCCAGTAATTCGGAGAAGGCGAAGGGCTTGACCAGGTAATCGTCGGCCCCCAGCTCCAGGCCATAAACCCGGTCCTCTACGGCGTCACGGGCGGTGAGAAACAGCACCGGCGTGTCGAGACCTGCGCCGCGCACGGCTTGCAGAATTTGCCAGCCATCGCGCCCGGGCAGCATCACATCAAGAATCAACAAGGCGTATTCGCCGCTCAGTGCCAGCTGTTGACCAGTGCTGCCGTCGGCCACCAACTCGGTATTGAACCCGGCCTCGGTCAGGCCCTGGCGCAGGTATTGGCCGGTTTTCGCTTGGTCTTCGACGATCAACAGTTTCATGGAGAGCTCGGGGTCAATGGAACGAAGGCTTTATACCGTGGGCCGCGCGAGTGCAGGCCAACCTGACAAAGTTGTAATCTGCCTGTCAGGTTACGGGCAGTCGTGTCAGTTTAGAGTTTTCTACAGGCTGAACCTTATCTTGTTGGAGAAGACTCATGTTTTTGCGCAAACCCCTGCTGTTGACCGCATGCCTGCTGGCGCTGAGCGCTCCGGCGTGGGCATCGCCGGCGCAATCCGTCGATTTTGGTCAGCCGGCCCCGGCAGCCAATGCGACCCGCAGCATCGAAGTGGTCATGGGTGACATGTCGTTCGATCCCCGGGCCATCAAGATCAAGGCGGGGGAGACCGTCCGCTTCGTCCTGGTCAATAAAGGCCAGTTGCTGCACGAGTTCAACCTCGGCGACGCAGCCATGCATGCCCAGCATCAACAGGCCATGCTGCAGATGCAGCAAAGCGGCATGCTGACACCGACCGGCATGAAGGCCATGGATCACGCTGCCATGGGGCATGGCATGAAGCACGATGACCCCAACAGCGTGTTGGTCGAGCCTGGCAAAACCGCCGAGCTGACCTGGACCTTCACCAAACCCACCAGCCTGGAATTCGCCTGCAACATCCCCGGCCACTACCAGGCCGGCATGGTCGGCAAACTAACCATCGAAGCCCCTTAGGCGCTGCGCAGGAGCTGTGTAGGAGCTGTGTAGGAGCTGTGTAGGAGCTGTCGAGTGCAACGAGGCTGCGATCTTTCCAAAACCACCCAACTCCCAATTCCCAACCCCCAACAAAACCACTGAACACTGATAGAATCCCCTGATTCTTCAGTCAGGTTTCCGCCATGCATCCCGCAGCCGAACACTCGCCGCTGGGTAAATCCAGCGAATACATCGCCACCTACACGCCGTCCCTGCTGTTCCCGATCCCGCGCACCGCAAAATGGGCCGAGCTCGGCCTGACGGCGCAAACCCTGCCGTACACGGGTGTGGACTTCTGGAACTGCTTTGAGCTGTCGTGGTTGCTGCCGTCCGGCAAGCCCGTGGTGGCGATCGGCGAATTCAGCATTCCGGCGGACTCGCCGAATATCATCGAGTCGAAGTCGTTCAAGCTGTACCTCAACTCGCTGAACCAGACGCCATTCGCTGACACGGCAAGCCTCGAGGCAACCCTGGCCAAAGACTTGTCCGCTGCCGCCGGCAAACCGGTGGGCGTGCGCATCCGCAGCCTGAAAGAGGTGGAGGCCGAAGGCGTCGTCGCATTGCCGGGGGTGTGTATCGACGACCTCGATATCAGTGTCAGCAACTACGAACACCCGCGTCCGGAACTGCTGCGTTGCGATGATTCGCGTACCGTCGAGGAGAGCGTCCACAGCCATCTGCTCAAATCCAATTGCCCGGTCACCAGCCAGCCGGATTGGGGCAGTGTGGCAGTCGAATACCGTGGTGCGGCGCTGGATCACGCGAGCCTGCTGGAGTACATCGTCAGCTTCCGCCAGCATTCGGACTTCCATGAGCAGTGTGTGGAGCGGATATTCCTCGACCTGCAACGGTTGCTCAAACCCGAGAAGCTGACCGTGTATGCGCGGTATGTGCGCCGTGGCGGTCTGGATATCAACCCGTATCGCAGCACGCAAGCCGTGCAACTGCCGAACCACCGCCTGGTCCGCCAATAAAGAACGAATGGGGAGCCCGGTCCCACAGGGAATGCATTGCAAACTGCGCACAATAAAAAGCCCCGCCATCACTGGCGGGGCTTTTTTGTCTCGGGCGAATTCAGATACCCATGTTGCCCAGCGCCTGCACGATGTTGCGCAAGGTGCCAGCAAGGGTCGGGTGCTCGATTTCGAAGCGCTCGACCGCCAGGTTCACATTATCGGACAAGCTTGAATCCTGGGTTTTGGTCTCAAGCTCAAGCTCAAGTTCGATCTGCTGCATCAGTACGTGCAGGTCTTCACGCTCCACTTCCGTCAGTGGCGGATTCTGTTCCAGTTGCTCGCGCAGTGTATTGAGCTGTTCTTGCAGTTCGCGGGCAGGCATGACGTTCTTCCTTTTATCGATAGGCACTGGCATAGACCGCAGCAGCGCGCCAAAGGTCTATGGCTTGCCTTTAGATTAATCCACTCGCGGGCAACCTGCATGCGTTGATCGTGGCGAGGCGGCAATCAGGGCTTTTCGCCCTTGAGCCGGCGCAGGCTGATGTCCGCCAGGCAAGTGTCGAGTTCGCCCAGGTGGTCGATCACCGAATGCACGCCCAGGCCGAACAGTTGCACGGTGGCCTTGCCGCGTTTGAGCTCGCGCTGCTGTGCGCTCAACGCTTGCCATTCATTCGGCGCCAGCCCGCACAGCGATCCGCAGGAGGCCAGGCCAATGGTCCACAAACCGGCGTTCAGGCCTGATTGCAGCAGCCGCGGCTCACCGCTCACCAGCACGCAGCCATCCAGTTGAGCAACGTTGAGGGCCATCAAGGCTTCCCAGCAGGCATGGGGGGACGGCCATGGATTGTTTGTTGCAAATTGTGTCGAAGGTTTGATCCATTCCGGCAGCGCGAGCGCCAGGGAGTGGCTGAGGGCAGGGGGCAGTTCATCGAGCCAGGCACAGGGGATTTGCTGTCGCTGCAAGCTGTGCAGACTGTCCAGGGCGCCAGGCGTGACTTCGGCATGCTCCCCTTGATGGCCGGCGTGTTGGCGGGTGCGCGCGCCGAAATCCACCAGGCAGCCACTGAGGCCAAACAACACGGCGGTCAGGCGGGGCGCGGCGAGGGGCAAGGCTTCGGCGTGCGGCATTTCGGCATCCTTGAAATAGTACCGAGGCTATTGGACGCGGGTGACAGTTGAGTGACACTGCTGTTATCGACCGTAGGCCACCTAGACTTGCGCGCGGGCTCACGGCGATACTGCCTAAAACGGCCTTTCCGTCTTATACTAGCCAGCTCAACGCTTGGGTCCAGAGCCCGCGTCAGTACAATCCAAGGAGTTTTTCTATGCGCTGGAGCAACCTTCTAGCTCAGCTGTGTGTGTGTTCCAGCGTGTTGCTGGTGCCTTTCGTTGCCCAGGCAGCCACGGAAGAAGACCCTTGGGAAAGCGTCAACCGCCCAATCTACAAATTCAACGACGTACTCGACACCTATGCGCTGAAGCCATTGGCCCAGGGTTATCAGTACGTGACGCCGCAGTTTGTCGAAGACGGCATTCACAACTTCTTCCGCAACATCGGTGACGTGCGCAATCTCGCCAACAATGTGCTGCAGGCCAAGCCGGCTGCAGCGGGCGTCGATACTGCGCGCCTGATCTTCAATACCACGTTTGGCCTGCTGGGCTTCATTGACGTCGGTACCCGCATGGGCCTTCAACGTAACGATGAAGACTTCGGCCAGACCCTGGGTTACTGGGGTGTCCCGAGTGGTCCGTACGTGATGCTGCCGTTGCTCGGCCCGAGCACCTTGCGCGATGCACCGGCCAAGTACCCGGACTCCTACGTCGGCGCCTATCGCTACGTCGACGACGTAGCCGTGCGTAACTCGTTCATGGCTCTGGATGTGGTCGATGCCCGCGCCAGCCTGCTGTCGGCCGAGAAGCTGATCAACGGCGACAAGTACGTGTTCATCCGTAACGCCTACCTGCAGAATCGTGAATTCAAGGTCAAGGATGGTCAGGTCGAAGACGATTTCTGATTTCGACCCGGCATAAAGAAAGGCGGCCATTGTGCCGCCTTTTTCATTGTCCGGATCACCCAAACTCCAGGTTTCATGGGGCTGAGCATGCGTTTTGCGTACTGAGTGCTACCTAACATTGAGTTACGGTTTTACCGGTTCTTATAACTACTGGTCATTTGCCAGGTAAAGTCCTCAAGTGACCTTCGCCACGAGCTTGAAACGCCCAGCGGATGGGAGTACCGTCTGCGCCTTAGAGGGCACCTCTGGTGTGACCTGTGCGTAGGGCAAAAGCCCGAAACCGGCGCGTCAGAGAGGCTAGAAAGCGAATCCAGTAGCGAGAGCCGGGTCTAAACCCCGCCTGCTACGCCAACCTAATTCTGGCGCCGTTTGCCCACATGCCAAAAACCAGTGCCACGCTGCTGATAATCGATGATGACGAAGTAGTGCGCGCGAGTCTCGCCGCCTATTTGGAAGACAGTGGTTTCAGCGTCCTGCAGGCCAGCAATGGCCAGCAAGGTCTTCAGGTATTCGAGCAAGACAAGCCCGACCTGGTCATCTGCGATCTGCGCATGCCACAGATGGGCGGACTCGAACTTATCCGTCAGGTCACCGAGCGGTCTGCGCAAACCCCGGTCATTGTGGTTTCGGGTGCCGGCGTGATGAATGACGCGGTCGAGGCCCTGCGCCTGGGCGCCGCTGACTACCTGATCAAGCCTCTCGAAGATCTGGCCGTGCTCGAGCACTCCGTGCGCCGGGCCCTGGATCGCGCGCGCCTGCTGCTGGAGAACCAGCGCTACCGTGAGAAGCTGGAGAAGGCCAACCGCGAGCTGGCAGCCAGCCTCAACCTGCTGCAGGAAGACCAGAACGCCGGTCGCCAGGTGCAGATGAACATGCTGCCGGTCAGCCCCTGGACCGTCGATGAGTTCCAGTTCGCTCACCAAATCATCCCGTCGCTGTACCTGTCGGGTGATTTTGTCGACTATTTCCGTGTCGATGAGCGTCGGGTAGCCTTCTACCTGGCGGACGTTTCCGGTCACGGCGCTTCGTCAGCCTTCGTCACCGTGCTGTTGAAGTTCATGACCACGCGCTTGCTGTTCGAATCCAAGCGCAGCGGTACATTGCCGGAATTCAAGCCTTCAGAGGTGCTTGGTCATATCAACCGAGGCCTGATCAGTTGTAAGCTGGGTAAACACGTCACAATGGTCGGTGGAGTCATCGACGAGGAGACAGGTTTGTTGACCTATAGCATCGGTGGTCATTTGCCGTTGCCTGTGTTGTACACGCCAGACAGTGTGCGTTATCTGGAAGGGCGCGGTCTGCCGGTGGGGCTCTTCAATGAAGCCACCTACGAAGACCACGTACTGGAACTGCCACCGACCTTCAGCCTGACGCTGATGTCCGATGGCATCCTGGACCTTCTGCCAGAACCTACACTGAAGGAAAAAGAAGCGGCTTTGCCCCAGCGGGTCAAGGCAGCGGGCGGCACCCTGGATGGGTTGCGGCAGGTTTTTGGATTGGCCACGCTTGGGGAGATGCCGGATGATATCGCCCTGTTGGTGTTGAGCAGGAATCTTTAATGAGTACCGGTAGAATCCAGTTCGCCGAGCAGGACGGCACCTTCGTCCTGAAGTTCGTCGGTGAAGTTCGCCTGACCCTGTGTTCGGCGTTGGATGCGACTATTGAGCGGATCTTCACGGCGTTGAATTTCAACGCCATTGTGATCGACCTGACCGAGACCCGTAGCATCGACAGCACCACCCTTGGCCTGCTGGCCAAATTGTCGATCCTGTCGCGGCAAAAAGTCGGCCTGCTGCCGACCGTCGTCACCACCCACGAAGACATCACCCGTCTGCTGCAGTCCATGGGCTTCGAGCAGGTGTTCAACATCGTTGACCGCCCGATCCCGTGCCCTGAGTGCCTGACCGACCTGCCAGACCAGGATCAGTCGGAAGAAGTGGTGCGGATCAAAGTGCTGGAAGCGCACAAGATCCTGATGGGACTCAACGACTCCAACCGTGAAGCCTTCCATGACCTGGTGAACGCGCTCGAGCGCCACTGATACTGTCAAATTCCCACACTGGAATTCACACACAAAAAAGGCGAACCCCTGAGGGTTCGCCTTTTTGCACTGCCTTGGACTAGATCACAGCTTGGCTTGCAGAAGCGCCTCAAGCTTTTCCTGATCCCGGGCAAACTGGCGAATCCCCTCAGCCAGCTTCTCCGTCGCCATTGCATCCTCGTTGGACAACCAACGGAACTGCGCTTCATTCAAGCTCAGGCGCGCCTCACCGGCATGCCCTGGGGCCAACTTGCGCTCCAGCTTGCCGTTGTCCGCCGCCAGTTTTTCCAGCAGCTCCGGGCTGATGGTCAGGCGATCACAGCCGGCCAGTTGCTCGATCTGGTTCAGGTTGCGGAAGCTCGCACCCATGACCACGGTCTTGTAGTCATTGGCCTTGTAGTAGTTGTAGATACGGGTCACCGACTGCACGCCCGGATCGTCCGCGCCGGTGTAGTCGCTGCCATTGGCTTTCTTGTACCAGTCGTAGATGCGGCCCACGAACGGCGAAATCAGGAACACGCCCGCGTCGGCACAGGCCGCTGCCTGGGCGAACGAGAACAGCAGGGTGAGGTTGGTCTGGATGCCTTCCTTCTCCAGCTTCTCGGCGGCACGAATGCCCTCCCAGGTGGAAGCGATCTTGATCAGCACGCGGTCACGGCCCACGCCTGCCTTGTCATAGAGCTCGATCAGACGGTGCGCGCGCTTCAATACCGCGTCAGTGTCGAACGACAGGCGCGCATCCACTTCAGTGGAAATCCGCCCCGGTACTACCTTGAGAATTTCCTGCCCGACCGCGACGCCAAAACGATCGCTCGCCAGCCCTACGTCACCTTTGCAGTCATGCACGCACGCATTCAACAACTCGGCATAACCGGAGATTGCGGCGGCTTTGAGCAGCAGCGAAGGGTTAGTGGTAGCGTCTACCGGCTTGACCCGGGCAATGGCTTCGAAGTCGCCAGTGTCGGCAACGACGGTGGTCATTTGTTTCAGTTGTTCCAGCTTGGAAGTCATGGGCGTGCTCTGTCCTTTGGATCTGATGACATTACCCGAGCGCTGACAGCCACTCAAGGGCGCGTGTACCTATCGAAGGCCCCAGCGGCAACAACCTGAAAACGGCTGTTTGAAAGGTGGGGCGCGGTGTTGATAAATACGATGCCGAAATGCGGAACTGGTTCAACCGGGCTGACCAAGCAGTAAAAGCCGTAGCAGCGCAGAAGCGTAGGGGCTGTCGAGTGAAACGAGGCTGCGATCTTTTAAAAACGGCTGCGATCAGCCCCCCCCCCGCATCAACGCCCCTCCAGCAACTCCGCCGCCTGATCCAGCAACGCCAAGGGCTCCTTGGCCTTGTGAATATCCACCGACAACAACTGCCGAAACCTGCGCGCGCCAGGGAATCCCGTACCCAACCCCAGCACATGCCGGGTGATATGGTGCATCGACCCACCCGCAGCAATATGCGCCGCAATATACGGCCGCAACTGCGCCAGCGCCTCAGCCCGGCTGATCACCGGCGCAGTGCTGCCGAACAGCTGTTGATCCACCTCGGCCATCACATAAGGATTGTGATATGCCTCACGCCCCAGCATCACCCCGTCGAAGGTCTGCAAATGCTCATGGCAGGCCTCCAGCGTCTTGATCCCGCCATTAAGGATGATCTCCAGATCCGGGAAGTCAGTCTTCAGCTGCGCCGCCACGTCATAACGCAGCGGCGGAATATCGCGGTTCTCCTTCGGCGACAACCCCTCCAGGATCGCAATCCGCGCATGCACGGTAAAACTTGTGCACCCGGCATCCCGCACGGTGCCAACGAAGTCGCATAACTGCTCATAGCTGTCCCGGCCATTGATGCCGATCCGATGCTTCACCGTCACCGGAATCGACACCGCATCCCGCATCGCCTTCACACAATCCGCCACCAACTGCGGATGCCCCATCAGCACCGCGCCGATCATGTTGTTCTGCACCCGATCGCTCGGGCAGCCCACATTCAGGTTCACCTCGTCATAGCCGTGCTCCTGGGCCATGCGTGCGCAGGCAGCGAGGTCCAGGGGGACGCTACCGCCCAGTTGCAGGGCCAGCGGGTGCTCGGCTTCATTGTGACGAAGGAACCGCTCGTGATCGCCGTTGAGGAGCGCGCCGGTGGTGACCATCTCGGTGTAGAGGAGGGCGTGTTTGGAGAGCAGACGCAGGAAGAAGCGGCAGTGGCGGTCTGTCCAATCCATCATGGGCGCGACGGAGAAGCGGCGGGAGAGCGGTGTGGGTGAGGCAATAGCTGAAGGCATTAGGGAATCTGGAATTGGCAGCGCTAGGGAGCCGGCAGTTTATCAGGGTTGCGCCGCTGAGGCTTGAGGCCAAAACGGGCATACTAGGTGAAATCATTCTCAGATGATCTGGGCAAAAGTCGATAGCTGAGAGAGCAAGGCATGCCCGAACACGGTAAAAGGCCTCAATGGGAATTAGTAAAGGCGAGCGGTTCGAAAGAGAAGATATCTTCTTGGCGTATCCTTACCAGGAAGTGATGTATCGCTGGGATCATCGTTCAAAAAAAGTTTTTGTGCGATTTTACGGTGCTTGCGAAAGCAGCCAGCCAGTACCTTTCGACAATCGCCTGTTCGATTAAGCGCTCCGCTTCGGCGATGAGATAACTCAAGAAGAATTCTTCGCCGGACGTTCTCGTCTCTGAATCCTCTACTTGCCGAGCTTTCGCAGGGGTTGAGGAAGAAAATAGATCCGTCCCCGGTCCCCATTTCTCCTCCATTTCTCCAGTCTAATTGCTGGTTGTATTAGTATGTATACATACTAGGTTTAGTTATTCAATGACAGTGCTCGGGATTGGAACCTAAACTGGTTGCTTGATTTCTGCTACAGGAAAGTAACGGATGGGTAGAGACCTGCGCTTGAACAGAGAACTGGTAAGCAAATGGTACCGGGATCCTTCAGCTACCTTGAGGCCCTTTGTTTAAGGGAAGGAGATTGGTGCGGCCAATCCATCAACGGGCTAGCTACAGGCAGCAGGCGGGTTGCACTAAATTTCTAATTCATTATTTATCGCGAGCGGCTAGCCCACTGCCGCAGCGAAAGCTCCTCTCGACACCAAGATGGTGTCGGGAGGAGCGTTATTGGTCTTATGCGGACCCGCTTGACCAGTTATTGCTGTTGAGCGTGCATCGTCGCTACTAACTATTTGGCACGTTATACTTTAGGGCAGCCCTTGCTGGCATATTTCGCAACGCCACTGTACGTACAGGTCCACGCACCGGCAGCATCTCGCGCCCAAATAACGTTACCTACTGCGGCAATGTTGTCCTTGATGGCGCAGGCGATTGTGCCAATGCCGGTTGCTGCCTGTGTGGTTGTTATTGTGCAGTTAGGAGTGCTGGCCTGTAGTCCGATTGCAGCCGGCGTAATGTTGGCCACATTCCCTTCATTTACCATCATCTCGTACCCGGTTTTCCCCGGGGAAATCTCAGCAATTGCCGCAGCGACCTTGGCTTTGGCCACATAATCCGAATAAGCCGGAATAGCGAATGTGGCCAGAATCCCGATGATCGCAACGACGATTAGGAGTTCGATGAGCGTAAAACCCTGTTGTGCAGATTTCATTTAGGACATCCCTTAGGTCAATTTAACGGCAGAAATAGTGTTGCTGGTTGTTGTGAAGCAAGGGCTATGCCAGTCTCAGCGAGCAGCATTATCCCTGCAAAAACCAAATCTGCGTCCAAACGAAGTCAACTTGGCATAGGACTGATTACGCCATACTGGGCATTGGCACAGCCAGGGTTGTGCCAAAGAATGTCGAATTCAGCGTGCTCTAGTGTTTGCAAACCGTAGAAGGGAGTTTATTTGGCCTCCGGCCACCACATGTCCGAAGGAAGCGGCCTTGGCGATCCACATGATTCCAGTGTTCTCATCTTTGGAGACGCCATTGCCGCATATGAAGCAGTTGCCAAGATATTGCATGGCGTCAGAATGCCCTTGATCGGCTGACGCGCGCCACCAATACAACGCAACTTCATGCTTTCCATGTTCATCGAACATCTGAGCCAAATCGTTTTGCGCATCGGCGTTTCCCGCATCGGCCGAAATGATGAGATCAATGTCCTCATGGGTGAGTTGGACTGAAATGAAGGGAAGGACGTCATCCAGGGCAACCATCGTTCTTCCCCGGTCGCTGCCGGTACGGCCTACGACATTGGCGGACACTCTGCGCCACCAAGTACGTTTGCTGTGTTCACTCATGGCTATTGCTGAATCAAGACCTATCGATCGCATAATTTCTCCTTTGGGTTGAAATGGGCATTAGCGATTGGTTGCAAGCAGTAACGGTATTGAGACCCGCTCCTGCCGAACAGAATGTCGTCTTGCAACAATAGGCGAGTTGTCGACTTGGGGGGAGGATTTGAAATGAAATGGACGCAATAATCCTGCCGATGCCCCAGCGGCGGAGAATGCTGGTCCTCAAGCTAACCATGGAAACTCGTGAGGGGAGGGGCCGTCGCGGGCGAAAGCGCCCCAGTTCAAATGGGAGCTTCTGGCCGTTATTTGCCGGATGTAAAGGCATTTGTCTGTGGCATAGAGGTCAAAAGAAAGGGTTCGTTGGTACAGAATTGGTACGGGGGAAATGCATTATTGCTGCAAGCCTTTATTTCAAAGACCCTTGTCATTAACCGATCCAACCCATCATCCTCGCAACGAAAAAACGGCGGGAGAGCGTTGTGGGTCTGGCAACAGCTGAAGGCATTGGGGGATCTGGAATCGAAAGGGCTAGGGCGCCGGTGGTTTACCAAGGTTTTGCTGCTGGGACTTGGGGATGCCCTTGGCAATGGATTGCTGAGAAAGTAAGACGTACTGAGCGCGGTAAGAGGTTTAAATGGGGTTAGTAAGGGCGAGCGTTTTGAAATAGAAAATATCTTCGTGGCGTATCCGTACGAAGAAGTCACCTGTCGCGAGGATATCGTTCAAGACAAGTTTTGTGCGATTTTACGTTAGTTGCGAAATTAGCCGGCCAGTACCTTCCGACAAACGCCTGTTCAATGAAGCGCTTCGTTTCGGCGATGAGATAACTCAAGAAGAATTCTTCGCCGGAGGTTCTCGTCTCTGAATCCGCTATTTGCCAAACTTTCACAGGAGTTGAAGAAGAAAAATAGATCCGTCCCCATTTCTGCCCCATTTCCGTCACAAAGAGGCAGAACCCAGGCTGGGCCCGAAATACGCGCAGTGATTCGACTGACATTCGTTCGTAGTGAGTTGCCCTGGTGCTCTCAAGAACTCGCTCATTGTTGGATGAAAATGGGGGTGGATACCAATGATAAAACTACCCAAAAATTATATTTTTTCTTGTTGTCTACCTGCGTGCGAGTAGTGTTGGGCGTTCCTTGGTTGCTCGGAAGTGCACCTTGCGTAATCTCGAGGATCGGATAATCCCTGCTGGAGAAGAGAATGACGTGATTTGCTGTTCTAACCCCCCCCTTGACGAGGGGGAGAGTTGTTGCGGGGGGGCTATACGAGAGGCGGGGGAAAACAGGCTGCAGGCATAAATAGATAGGCACCCAAAACTGGAGTGACCGCGAGGCAAGCTAACGTTGTCAGGTGCATTAATCTACCGGTCTATTTCCCGATATAGTCAAGCTTGCGGGATTAAGTTAGAGACATTTGCGCGTGCGTTGAGCAGCGTTTCCCCGAACTACTGCCGACACACAGCATACCTCAGCAAGTATTGGAAAGCCAAAATGACGAACTCCTCGTTGATGGGTTCTTCGGGGCTCTGCAAGAATGGCCAAAACCGCCGCTGTTTCGCCCTTGCATCACCCCCCTTCGCTCCTGCTTAATACAGGTCAGTTCATGGCGCCAAAAAATACCTAGGGAAGGTCTGAAGTACCCACCGATTTTTCATGCCCTCGTTACTTGAGGTTCAAAAAAACATGCGTCGGTCGAAA